>CAZGXW010000039.1:0-26708 GCA_964529975.1 uncultured Fimbriimonadaceae bacterium | reverse complement strand
TCCTTTCCCGCGCACCAAACCCCCTTTTAGCCTGATTCATGGACGTTTCATGGGGCGTTTCCCTAACGTGGCGGCAGCCCGTAGACACGGGGGACAGTCACGGGCCACGATCTCGACACAGGAGACAAGAAAACCATGCTCCAGGCCGCTCTCGCCGTCGCCCTCAGTTTTGAACACCCCGAGCCGTCCCTTGTCCGAACGGCCCACCTAAGATTCATCGCCGGGAGAGGGCTAGAGTTCGCCGGAGAGAGGGTGTACTTTGGGAATCTGCACTCCCACACGTCCTACAGCGACGGCTCGGGTACGCCTGAAAACGCTTTCGCGCACGCCAGGGACATCGCTCACCTCGACTTTCTGGCCGTGACCGAGCACAACCACGAGGATGCCGAGAACGGGGCGGGCGACCGTGCAGACGGCCTCTTGATCGCGACCGACCATGACCTCTACAACGGAACGGACGAGGCAAGCCTCACCAACCAGGCCGCCGCGTTCACGGACGACGGATCGTTCGTCGCCCTCTACGGGCAGGAATTCAGCAGCATTTCGAGCGGGAACCACGTGAACGTGTTCGACGCGCCGAAAGTGATCACGACCCCAAACGGCGATTTCAAGAAGCTGGTCGACTGGATCAAAGCGAACAAAGACTCGAGTGGTAAGACCTGCATCGTCCAACTCAACCACCCTGACGCGTTCAACGACGATGCGAAGATCTACGGGCGCGACGACTTTGGGACAAAGGCGAACTGGATCTCCAAGATGGACGGCGTCGCAAGTCTGATCGAGATGTCCGTCGGCCCCGCATTCGCACAGGCCTTCACGTCGAACAAGCCGAGCCCGGCCGAGTCGGACTTCTTCAAGTTTCTGAGCCTCGGGTTCCATGTGTCGCCGACGGGGAACCAAGACAACCATTACGTCACTTGGGGTTCGGCGACCAATGTCCGAACGGGTGTCTATGCCAGGGCGCTGACGAAAAAGGGCATTCTGGACGCACTCAGGACTGGCCGCTCCTATGCGACCGAAGACAAGAACCTCAAGGCCATGCTATGGGTCGAAGGCGTGTTGGCAGGGGGCACCACGGCGTTTCCTGGCGCGAGCACGGATGTGACGATCGACCTGTCGATCGAGGATCCAGACGAGCCTGGCGCGTCCTACGAGTTCGAAGTGTACGTCGGGTTCAAGGGCGGCGAAGCCTCGCGCTTGATCGCCGAGGCCGAGTGGGACGGAGACACCGAGCCAGACACCGTTGCGACGATCGAGGGTGTGCGCGTCCCGAACGGCGCGGACTACCTAGTCGTGAAGGTCCTTCAAGGCACGGGGTCAAACCGAGACCGGGCCTGGCTGGCACCGGTCTGGTTCAACTAACTCGCTTGGACGAGGGCCTGGCCGCCGTTCAGGTTGGAATCGCCGGGCTCGAACTCGAACTCTACGAGGGCGGTGCGACCAAGGATGGGATCCTCGGCGAGGCGGCAGCGGGTCAAGACGCGGGTGCTAGCGTTGGCCGTCCGAAAGGCAAGGCGGCTCGAACTCGATTGTCCAAGTTCCAGTGCCTTCGTCCAAGGCTGGTCAGAGACGCTGATCTTCGAGCCGTCGACCGTGGTCACACGATCCACAGCCAGGTTCCCTATCGCGTCGCCGGGACGAATACCCAGCGCCAGGATGACGGACGAGTCGCAGGAAAGGACGATCCCCTTGGCGCTGACCAGGATCTTCATCGCCTCGAGCCCAGTGTCGGACCTATGGCTCCTTTCCAGTAGCCTCGAGACAGACGAGACCACGACCGCTACGGCGGAGACACGCGAGGTGATTCCTAACTTGGCCCTCATGCGCGACCACATGGTCACCACGGTGCCGCAACTGATTCCCAGGAACTTCGCGATCTCCTTGTCCGTCAGCCCCTCACTGGCTAGAACGATGAGTTGCGTCTCGCGGGCACTTAGGTTACGAAAACCGTCAATGCGGTCGATTGAGTGGATCTTATGCACTGTACTTGGCTTCCTGAGAGATTGTCTCGCCGCTTCCACAAACAAGGGCCTCGTCGGTGAGTTGGACGATGGACATGGCGTGGTTGCGGATGAACTGGACGCAGATCTCTCGTCCGTGACCCTTGTGGTCCGAGAGGATCGCGATCTGCTCGATGATCGATTTCTTGATGTGCTCCATTTGGCGATGACCCCAATTGCGGGGGAATGACGCTAGGATTCTGTGTATCGACAAGGTCGTTTTGCTGTCGCACACGTGTGCGACGGTGCCCCGAAAGTGGCAAGAACGCACCGATTTGAACCTAAATCGGGCCTTGGAGCCATGAAGCCGGGCCACGGGAAACTGCCGGAAAGAGTCCTATTGGGGTCCCTGGTTGTGCCGTTCCAGTTAACAGAGCGATAAAGGAGAGCCCACTCGATCCCGCATTCGATGTACATCGACGGCGGCATCACGGACTGCCCCGCCCGAATCGATAATCCCCTTGGCGGTCGCACGGTGGAGGTTGGCCGACAAGCACGATGAAACCACGCATTTTGATCACGGACGATACGATCTTCACGCGTACCATGCTGAGAAGCGTCCTTTCGGCAAACGGCTTCGACGAGATTATCGAGGCCGGCGACGGACAAGAGGCCGTCGACAAGTACAAGACCCACAGCCCGGCGGTGGTCCTGATGGACATCACAATGCCGGTTAAGGACGGCATCGCTGCCCTCGAGGAGATCCGAGCGTTCGACCCGAACGCGAAGGTCATCATGTGCACGGCCATGGGCCAGAAGAACATGGTCGTGGAAGCGATCCGGTCCGGTGCCGTCGACTTCATCGTCAAGCCCTTCCAGACGAACCGCGTGCTGGAGAGCGTCCGCAAAGCCCTGGATGGTGAGGCAGCGTGAACGCGAACTTCATGAACCCGTTCCTTACAGCGGCGTACAACGTTTTGAGCACCGTTCTCGGAAACGTCCCGCAAAAGGAGGCCTTGACCGCCGAGCAGAGCAGCGCCACCAGCCACCAGATCAATGTGGTCTGCGGCGTGACCGGTGACCTGCAGGGCATGGTCATGTTCGGAATGCGCGAGACGACGGCAAACCGCATCGCTTCGGCGATGGCGGGTCAGAACCTCAAGATCTACGACAGTTTCGTCGCAAGCGCGATCGCAGAGCTGGGCAACATGATCAGCGGCAACGCGCTCATGGGCCTCAGCGACGCTGGGTTCGTCTGCGACATAACGCCACCGACCATTGTGCAAGGCGCGAACGTCTCCATCAGCACGCTCGATATCCCGACAGTCTCGATCCACTTGGAAACGGGCTGCGGCGAACTCGTCGTGCGCGTGAGCCTCGCAGCCGCGGCACAGAGATCGGCGGCGTCTGCTTAGTCTTTCGCTTGTCGCTTGTAACCAACTACCCACCATGCCAACCACGGGGCGTCGCGGAAGCGGCGCCCCACACCAGATTCGAGGAAGCCGATAGCCATGCAAAGAGAAGCACGAACAGAAGGCACGGGCGCAGAAGAGCGCCAGATTGTCGCCATGCACCTTGGTAACGAGGTCTATGGGGTCGACATTGCCCACATTCACACTGTCATCACCCCCAACCCGATCACTCCCGTGCCGCAGACGCCCGAGTATGTCGAAGGCGTCATGAACCTGCGCGGTCGGATCCTTCCTGTGATCGACCTGAGAAAGCGGTTCAAAGTTGGCGACGCCGAACGAAACGACAACTACCGCATCGTGATCGTCGAAGTCGACGGCCTTTCCGCCGGACTCATCGTCGACACGGTGTCGGAAGTCCTCCGCCTTAAGTCCGACGAGATCCAGCAGCCGAGCGAACTCCTCGACTCCGCCGAGATCGAAGTCATCACCGGCATTGGGCGCGTGCCATTGCACGGCAAAGGCGACTGCTTCATCCTGTTGCTCGACGTGCTGAAGACTCTGACGCACGCCGCGTTCGACGTCTCCGCGCTCGCCAAACTCCAGGAGGCTGCGTAAATTGGGACCGCGCCGGTGTAGTGTGCTCGTCGTCGACGACAGCGCATTCATGCGGCGCATCGTCACATCGACGATAGAGACCGATCCGACGCTGACCGTCGTCGGCACCGCGCGCAACGGCGTCGAGGCCGTAGAAAGGGTGATCGCCCTGCGGCCCGACGTTGTCACGCTCGACGTCGAGATGCCCGGAATGAATGGTTTCGAGGCCCTGGAGGCGATCATGGCAAAGCGACCGACTCCCGTCTTGATGGTCTCTTCCCTCACGATGGAGGGTGCCGATGCCACGATCAAGTGCCTCGAACTTGGTGCCGTCGACTTCTTTCCCAAGCCGAGTGCGGCGCTCTCATACGACACGGACGCGATCAGCGCGGAACTGACGGCGAAGATCAGGGCCGCTGCTGCGACGACGATCGGACGCCGAGCGGCGGTGACCCCGATCGTTCCAATGCTTGGTGCGGCCTCCGGCCCAGGGGTCAGGCCCAAGTGCGTGTTCATCGCCTCATCGACAGGCGGACCGAAGGCGCTGACGAGCGTGATTCCCAGACTGCCGGGTGACCTCGGCGTCCCCGTCGTCGTCGTGCAGCACATGCCTGCTGGATTCACTAAGGCATTGGCAAGCAGACTCGACTCAAGTTCTGCGCTGAGAGTCGTCGAAGCAGAAAGAGGGATGAGGCTCCAGCCCAACACCGCCTATATCGCCCCAGGATGGTGCCACCTCGAGTTCTCGCCGACCGGACAGGTACTGATCACCGACGGGCCGGCCGTCAACGGAGTCAAGCCCGCCGCTGACGTCACGCTCGCGTCCCTTTGCGACCTCTACGGTCCTGCGATCTGCGGCGTCGTCCTCACAGGAATGGGCAAAGACGGGGCGATGGCGCTGAAGCACTTGCGCGGACTGGGCGGTTGGACGATCGCTGAGTCCGAAGAGACTTGTGTCGTGTACGGAATGCCGCGCGCTGCAGTGCAGTGCGGCGCCATTGAAGTCGTCGCCCCGCTCGAAGAGATCGCCAACGAGATCGTCAAGAGCACGCGTGCGCTTTCACGAAAGATCGGAGCATAAGAGAGGAACCTATATGACCAACCCCAACATGTCCCAGTACCTCGAGATCTTCCTAGACGAAGGTCGCGACCAACTCGACCTCCTCGAAAGGAACTTCATGGAGCTTGAGGGTGGAGCCGACGGCAACGACCTGCTCCAGGACGTGTTCCGCGCCGCGCACACGCTCAAAGGTTCGAGCCGCGCCATGGGGCTGCTCGCCATCGGAGACCTTACGCACCGCATGGAGGACGTCCTTGACTGCCTGCGCAACAGCAAGATCGGCGTCACCACGGACCTCGTCACCGTCATGCTCCGCTGCACCGACGCGCTCAAGGGCCTCATTGAAAAGGTCGCAACGGCTGGCACGGACGAGGTCGAAGACCAGGGCGAGTACGACGCGATGATGGCCGATCTCGCCGCCCTCCTCACTTCCGAAGCCATCGAGCCCGGCCAGCCCACGACCAAGGTCAACGCCGTCTCGCTCGGTTCTTCGATCAAAGTCCGAGTCACGCTCAGCACGGATTGCGTCCTGAAGGGCGGCCGAGCGCTTCTGGTTATCAACGAGGCTGGAAAACTGGGACAGGTCGCAGGCACCTCGCCTGCCCAATCCGAAATCGAGGAGGAGATGTTCGACCAGTCTTTCGACATCGGAATGGAGTCAGAGTCCTCTGTCGAAGAAATCGTACGAGCGCTGTCGGCACTACCAGAAGTCGAGAGCGTCGTCTCCGTCGACTCTTCGGAAAAGCAGGCACTTCAGCGATCGTCGAGCAAGGAGCAGGCGTCGTCGGGCAGCAACAGCGCGACGATCCGAGTCCCGATCAACCGCATCGACAAGATGCTGAACCTCGTCGGCGAACTGGTGACCGACCGAACGCGCGTCGCAAGCCTGTGCGCCCAACTTGGCGAGCGCCACAAGGGTGACGACATCGCAAGCAACCTCCTCGACGCGACTTCGAGGATCGCGCAAATCACCGGCGAACTTCAAGACGAGATCATGAAGACCCGCATGCTGCCGATCGACAACGTCTTCCAACGCATGCCTCGCGTCGTGCGCGACTTGGCCCAGGGGCTCGGAAAGAACGTCCGCCTCGAGATCAGTGGAGGCGACACCGAGATCGACCGGTCACTCATCGACGCGCTGAGCGACCCGCTCATCCACCTACTCCGCAACTGCGTAGACCACGGTATCGAAGACCCACAGACGCGCGAGAAGTCTGGCAAGCCCGCAGAAGGCATCGTAGAACTTACGGCGCGACACCAGGAGAACAACATCGTGATCGAGGTCACGGACGACGGTAAGGGCATCTCTGCCGACGTTGTCCGCAAGAAGGCCGTCGAGAAAGGACTCGTCACGCAGGCGACGGCAGAAGCAATGTCAGACGCGGAGGCGCTCAAACTCATCTTTGCTTCAGGGCTCTCGACGGCTCAAAACGTCTCTGACATTTCGGGGAGGGGCGTCGGCATGGACATCGTCAAGACCAACCTCGAGCGTATCGGTGGCCGTGTCACGATCGAGAGCCACGTCGGCAGCGGCACACGGTTCACCGTCTACCTGCCGCTCACTCTTGCGATCATCCAGTCGCTTCTCGTCGAGGCTTCCGAGGTCACCTATGCGGTGCCTCTGGCGTACGTCGTCGAGACGCTTAAACTCGGTCGCAACAAAGAAAGCATCCAGAGGGAGCGGCTCTCGAACCATTGGGCGATGGTGCTTCGCGGAGAGACAGTCCCGCTCGTCAACCTCGACTCTGCACTCCAGGGCGAGATCGAGCGCACGACCGTGAACGACGAAGCGTTTGTCGTCGTGATCCGGACGGGAAGCGCCCAATACGGCCTATGCGTCGACAAGTTGAAAGGCGAGCTTGAGGTCGTCATCAAGCCGCTCGGTAGCATTCTAGGCGACGTCAACGGGGTCTCGGGCGCCTCGGTCCTTGGCGACGGCCGCGTCGCTCTTATCGTCGACCCTGCAAAGATCTCGGCCAACGCCGCTTAAGGGAACAACCCATTGGAAACACTTCGCACATTCTGTGACACTGAGTACGACTGGTTCGCCGCAAAGGTGGGCACGAAGTTCAACGTCCGACTCGGCGACTACAAGCCCGAGCAAATGAAGCGACGGCTCGCCATGCTCGCCGAAAAGTGCGGGGCGCCCAACTTCGTGCTCTACTTCCAATTGCTCGAGACCGACAGGAACCGCCTTGAGCAGTTCCTTAACGAGATGACGATAAACGTCACAGAACTCCTGCGCAATCCCGCCCTCTTCGACACCTTGTTCAACGAGGTGATCAGCGGCAAGTTCCCTCGCAAGGACGGCGGCGAATACAAGGTTTGGAGCGCAGGGTGCTCCTATGGCGCAGAGGCCTACACGCTCGCCATGCTCATGCACGAGAAGTCGCAGGCCGCAAACTTTCGCATCAAGGGCACCGACGTCGACCTGGCGGTGCTCGCGCGCGCCAGCAACCCCGTGTTCTCGCCCGAGGACATGCACAACATCAGTCCAGCGAGGCGCAGTCGACACTTCATGTCGCCTGACGGAACGACGTTCCTGCCCCAGAACCACCTCAAACAGAGAATCGACTTCAGCCCACACGATCTCCTCAGTACGAACTACCCTGTGGGCGCGTACGACCTCATCCTGTGCCGAAACGTCCTCATCTACTTCACCGATGACGCCAAGGAAAGGATCTACGCCAATATGTGCCGGGCCCTCAAGCCGGGCGGCGTGCTCTTCGTGGGTGGGTCCGAAAGGCTGTCCGACCACACGAAGGCTGGGTTTCGTCTGGTTCGCCCGTTCTTCTATGAGAAGGTCGAAGCAAGATCCATAGCCGCCTAGCAAAGGCCCTACTGTGAGTCCCCTATAACGAACCGGCTACTGTCGGATGCCCTTTCACTCCTAAACTCCATGACAATGCGGGCGATGTACCTGCATCGCTGCGCGTTGATCTAGTTGATAATGGAGTGAGAGGAGTCATATAAGTAGCCAGAACGCGCCCGCCAAGTTTGCGTCGCTCTCAGAAAGGGAGCGAGAGATCCTGACGATGGCTGCTGCGGGCATGCTTGACAAGCAGATCGGCACTGAACTCGGGCTATCTCTTAACACGCTGCGCACCTATTGGCAGCGCACCCGTGCCAAGGTCGGCGACGAATCGAAGACGGCGCTCGTAGGCATGTTTGTTAAGGAGAACCTGAGGTCGAAGGAGACCGACGACCTCGACCTCTTGCCCCACGAAGGCGTCATCTTCGACGTCGAGAAGGGACTCATTCTCGCTGACGACGCGGTCAACGACATGCACGGCTTGGAACACGGAAAGTGGCACCCCTTCGTGGAGTACAGCCATATCTACCACCCAGACGACAGAGACGCCGCGCGGAAGATCATTTACGATGTGCTCGAGGGCAGGCTGGACACGGCGAACGTTATCTTTCGACTCGTCCCAGAGTCAGGGGTGGAAGTCATCAACGTCACACTCCTGGCTGTTCGCGGCGAGGATGGAAAGGTCAAGCGGGTCTATGGCTATCGTGTCAGGGCTCTTGATTGCCGCCCTGGCCATGATCCCGAGGTCCGGCTCGGACAATGGGAAAGATGGTCGGACAGCGACCAGTTCACGATCGACGCAGGGCTGGCGGCGATTCTCGGGTTGCCCGGCGGCGGAGTCTATCCCCGCAGCGTGATCATCGAGCGGCTCCACCCTGACGACCGAGAAAACATGGCGACCTACGTCCAAAGGGCCGTTGAAGCAGGTCAGACCCAGGCACAAACGGACACAAGAGCCCTTTCTTCCGACGGCGTCTGGTACTGGGTCAGGACAAAAGCGCGTATCATCCCCCAAAGCGACGGCCGCTATCACATCCTTGGGACTGCGGCTGTGTTCCGCTAGTAGACGCCATGAGACAGCCCTGGCAGGATCTGTCGAGCAATGCACGGGGATAACGCCACGCTTTCGCCCGGACTCAGCGCACTCTCAGATCGCGAGCGCCAAGTCCTTGAAATGGCGGCGGCAGGCATGCTCGACAAGAACATCGCTGCCGATCTCGGCCTTTCAGCAAACACCCTGCGCACCTATTGGACGCGCATACGCGCGAAACTGGGCGACGGCACAAGGGCCGCGCTGGTTGCAAAACTCATTACGCACTCGATACAGGGCGACGAAGGTGCAGACATCCCTCATCTCACCCACGAAGGCTGGATACTCGACGTGCCCACGATGACGATGATCGCCTCCGACTCGATCAACGACCTGCACGGACTCGAGCGGGGCGTTCCACATCCCGCACGTGAGTACTCGCGTCTCTACCATCCCGAAGACAGAGAGGAAGCGCGGTCCCTGATCTACGATGTGATCGAGGGAAGAGAGGATGGTGCGCACGTCCTCTTTCGTTTGGCCACGGACTCCGGGGTCGAACTGGTCCATCTCACAGTGCGCTCTGTGCGCGGTGACGATGGTCGCGTGCGGAGAGTGTACGGCTATCGCGCGCGGACACTCGACTGCAGGCCCGGACGCGACCCCGCCGTGATGATCGGGCACTGGGAGCGCGACTATCCAGAGAAGACGGTGTGGATCGACGACGACTTTGCCGCGATGGCGGGCAAGGAGAAGGGTGGTGTCATTCCGATCAGCGAGATTGTGGAGATGCTTTTGCCGGAGGATCGTGAACACGTCGCGAAGATCGTGCTCGATGCGATCGCGAACGGTACTGAGCTCGTCCAAAACGAGGCGGCCATGACCCGGCCCGACGGAAAGGTCATCTGGACTCGGACGACGCGAAGGTTCATCCCCATGCCGGACGGCAAGACGAAGATCCTCGGCACTGTGATCCGGTTCTCCTAAAGGGCAGACGCCCTCGGACCGGGGCAGTCCGAAGGGCGTCTTTGGTGGGCTTCCGCGCAGGCTAGGCGGCCTTGCGGAAATCGGTCGACTCGACTTCGCACACCTTGAAGGCGGCGGTCGAGGATCGCAAGCGTGCAGCAAGCTCCTTGAGTTCGGTCGCAGACGCCGAGACTTCTTCGGTCGTTGCGCTCATCTCTTCGGCGCCGGCTGCCGTCTCTTGGCTGATCGAAGCGACTTCGCTGATCGCTTGCGACACGGAGGCCGTGTCCTTGACGATCACGTTCGTCAGTTCGGCAGTGCGCTCGGTCGAGTTGCTGACCGAGTTCATCGCCTTCTCCAACTGCTCAGAAGCGCGTGCGACCTCTTGCAACTGCGCTGCGACGGACGTTGCGGCACCGACGATCTCGTTCAGAGCGGCGCCAGCGGACTGGCTCTGCTCTGTTCCGGTGTCGACGCGGCCCTGGGCGATGCCTATCGCGTTGACGGTGCTGCCGACCGTCGCGCGGACGCGCTCGATCAGGGCTCCGATCTCCTTGGTCGCGCTCGTCGACTGCTCGGCCAACTTACGGACCTCGTCGGCGACGACGGCAAATCCGCGGCCCGCCTCACCAGCGCGAGCAGCCTCGATCGCTGCGTTCAGGGCGAGGAGGTTCGTCTGCTCGGCGATCGCTTCGATGGTCGAGACGATCTGGCCGATCTGCTGGCCCATCTGGTCCAGGTCGCCGACGTGCGAAGCGGTGGCAGAGACCTGCTCGCGGATCGACTCCATGGAACGGACCGTCTCGCCAACGGCGGCGCCGCCCGACTGTGCGACGGCGGCCATCTCTTCGGCGGCAGCGGCGACGGTCTCGACGGCGGTCTTGGCGGTCTCGAGGTTGTGGTTCGCTTCCGAAACAGACTGGGTCTGCATGGAACTGCCGGTCTCGATCTCATCGATCGCGCCGCGCAAGCGGTCCATGGCGGCTGCGACGTCTGACGCAGAGTTGGCCAACTTCTCAGATCCCGAGGCGATTTCAGAGGCGGATAGTCCGCTCTGTTCGGTCGACTCGGCGAGGATGCGGCTCGACTCTCCGACCTGGTCGGCGTTCTCACGGACCGCCTTGACCAGCGAGTCGAGTGAGTTTCGAGCGGCGTCGTAGGATCGGACCGAGTCCGCGACCTGCGCCTGAAGTTCGTTGAAGCTTTCGGCCATCTTGCCGAGCTCGTCGTTGCTGACGACCGGGACTTCCTCCGTCTCAACGTCGACGTCGTGGGTCAGGTCGGCGTTCTCGAGCGCCTTCATGGCGTTCGTCAAGTCGGTCATCTGCCGCGTCTTCAGTCGTTCAAGTCCGGCCATGAGCGCCGTCGTGTTCTTGAGGATCGAGCGCACGGTTGCGAATGACACGACGAAGCCGATCAGGACGCAAATGACCGAGAGCGAGACCATAAGCTTCTGCGACTTGGCACGCAGGGCGACGCCATCGGCCTTGAGATCGTCGGCCTCGGCCTGGATCGCCTTCGCCTCGGCATCGACATGTTCGATGAACGTGTAGAAGAACGGGCGCAGCTTCTCGTTGCTGTCAACGAGTTTGAAGGCAGCCTCTCTTCCGTCTGTATCCCAGATCTTCTTGAGTTCGAACGAAGGATTGGCATACTTGGCCCACTCTTCACCGAGCGCCTTGGCCGTCGCCTTGTCCTTGTCCGTCTTGGCAAGCTTCGCGAACTTGTCGATCGCGGAGATGGTGTCCGCGTTGTAGTCCGCGATGCCCTTCCACAGTTTGTCCTTGTCCTTGTCCGTCATTGCGGCGAGGTACTGGAAGTGTCGAGCGCGCACGCTGCGCGAGATGTAGCCGATCTCGCCGACGACGTTCATCCTCGGCAAGGTCTCTTCGGTCAGTTCAGCCGTGATCGACGCGAGTTGGTTCTGGCTGCGCAGGGCGCTGAATGAGATCACCGCAAGCCCCGCACAGAAGAGCCCGACGACGATCCACAGTTTCTTAGCAAGCGAGATTCTGTTGATCCACTTCATGTTGGTCTTCTCTGTTCCTAGTTGCCTAAGCCCACCAATGGGAACAAGGCTTGGCAGGCACGCGCAAGCGTGCTTACATGAGATTGTTGGGGTGACCGCCGAGAATGGCGATAATCGAATCCTTGACTAAAGATTCGGAGGAGGGTTGCCGATCAAGCGGCGCGGCGAAAGTCGACCATGTCTTCGTCGACACCCGTGTAATGCATTTGCAGGACGCCGTGGAACAGGGCCTCGTAGAGGTTGCACGACGCCTCGATTGAGAACGACTCGTCATAGGCCGATTGACCGTTCATGCCCATGTCCTCCCGCTCTTCGACAGGGGTCGAGTGGAGCAAACGAACGGCATAGGCGAGGGCGCCTGGCTGTTCCGGCGGGTAGCACAGTCCACATTCGGCGTCTGTCACGAGCTTCGCGGTGTCGCCCGCAACTCCGCAGATCAGGGGTCGACCGGCGAGCATGTAAGTCTGAGTCTTGGATGGAACTGTGATCCGGAAGAGCGGATCGTCCTTTAGAGTCACCAACAGTGCGTCCGCCCACGCCAGGTACTTACGAACGACGGTTTTTTCAACCTGGCCTGTAAAGACCACGTTAGCAGGCGCGCGTGACTTAAGACCCTCAAGCTCCACACCATCGCCGACCAGCACGAACTGGACGTCCTCAAGATCGAGCAGCTGCTCCGCAGCATCGATCACCGAGTCGAGAGCCTGGGCGGTGCCGATGTTCCCTGTGAACACAACGTTGAACTTGCCCTCAAGCCCGTTCTGGCGGCCAAACGCCGCGTCTCTCGGCGCAGGAGCAAGGGCATCCTCGTCGGCCCACTGATGGATCACATGGACCTTCTTGTAAGGCACGCCTTGTGCGACAAGGTGCCGCTTCATTCCTTCCGACGTCACAATGACGGCCGTGGCGCGAGAGTAGAGGAAGGAGCAGACTTTGCGGATCAACTTGGTGACCCTGCTCTCCTTCACCATGCCTGTGCTCATCAAGGACTCTGGCCATAGGTCGTGCACTTCGTAGACGTACGGAGCGCGCATCACTTTTGCAAGGAGGTATCCCGCAATCCCGGTCGTGAGCGGTGGATGGTGGATCCAAACGACGTCGGCCCTGCGCACGAAGAGCGATCCAAGCAACGCTGCCGACGCACCAAAACTCAAGTAACTGAGCGCGCGCTTCTTGATCGACCTGCTGTGGTCTGGCACCATTGGCACTCGCACGACGCGGACCCCGTCAATGGTCTCCTCCTGGCGCATCGACTGCTTGTAACCCTCGTACACGCGACCATAGGGATAGTTCGGGAACGACGTCAGCGCGACCGCGTCATGCCCGCGCCTCACAAACTCGCGCGCTAATACCGAGGTGCGAGTGTCGCACGGCTCCGGCTTATAGTGCATCGAGAGGAACAAGATCCGCATCGTCAAGCCGCCAGGCGATAGCCAGTGACCAGTGAAGCCACGACGCTCGAAACGTTCGTCTGAAGGTACTCCGTGGGAGGAACCCAGTCGTTGGGAGCAGAGACGGCCGTCTTCGCAGCCCGCAGAATGTCTGCAGGATCGGCTCCGCTCAACACGCCCGAACCTGCTTCAAGGCACTCAGCCCGTTCGGTCACGTCCCGCAGGATCACGCTCGGCACCTGGAGCAGCGTCGCTTCCTCTTGCACCGTCCCGCTGTCGGTCATCACACAAAGAGCGTTTTGTTCGAGGTGGACGAAGTCGAAAAAGCCCATCGGAGCAAGGAACCGGACCAGCGAGGACTTCGGCGTCAGTCCAGCCTTGCGAACCTTGTCCGCAGTCCGCGGGTGCAGACTTACGATGACAGGGACTTGGAAGTGCTCCGCAACCCTCGTCAACCCTTCTAGGATCGAGGCCAGCCGCTTTGGATCGTCGACGTTCTCGGCACGGTGGGCGGTCACTACGAAGTACTCGCGTGGGTCGAGTCCGTGCAGACCAAGCGCATCGCTCTCCGCGATCTTCGCATGGTTCGCCTGGATCACTTCCCAAATCGGGTTCCCCGTCACAAAGATCCTGCTGCGCTCGACCCCCTCGCGCACGAGGTTCTCCTTGCTTCGGTGCGTGTACGGCATCAAGACCGCACTGCAATGGTCGATGATCCTCCGATTGACCTCTTCCGGAACGCGGTCGTCATAGCAGCGGTTCCCCGCCTCCATGTGGTACACGGGAATGCCCATCCTCGCCGCCGCGATCGCCGCAAGCCCGCTGTTCGTGTCGCCTAGAATCAGCACGCGGTCGGGGCGCGACTCGCGGAAGAACGCCTCTGCCTGGGCGACGATCTCACCGATCTGGCGCCCAAAACCGTCAGCCCTGATCTCCCAGTGGGCGTCCGGACGACGAACACCGAGTTCGTCGAAGAAGACCTCGCTCAGGTTCGGATCGTAGTTCTGACCCGTGTGGACGACCCTGTGCTCGCACAGCGCGTCGAGCCGCTCGATCACAAGGCTCAGCCGGATGATCTCCGGCCGCGTGCCCAGGATCGTCGCGATCCTCACGCCGCTATCCTCACCAAGGCCTTCGGCCCCACGATCGGCGCCAAGAGTTCACGGATGCCTTCGTGGTCCAGAGTCACGTTCTCCGAGGAGTACTCGTTCTTCATCGGCACGTCGACCTCGATCGGATCGAGTTGCGGGAGCATCGGTTGGATGACGTAGTAGTCGCCTCGCGTCACGGTTCGATACCGCTCCTCATCGCTCACCATGATCTCATGGATCTTCTCGCCCGGACGGATTCCCGTCACCTTGATCTCGACGTCGCGGCCATTGATCAAGACTTTGGCAAGGTCTACGATGCGCGCCGACTCGACGAACGGAACGAAAGTCTCGCCGCGCGTGCCCGTCTTCAGCGTCGCAAACACGGTGTCGACGGCCTGGTCGAGGCTCAACAGAAAACGAGTCATGTCAGCGGTCGTGATCGTCACGGGGCCACCGTGTTCGATCTGATCGAGAAAGAGCGGAACGACAGACCCGCGAGATGCGATCACGTTGCCATACCGCACACAGTTGAACCGTGTGCCTTCGCACTCCAGGTTGCCATTGATAAGAACGCGCTCCATGATCGCCTTCGACATGCCCATCACGTTGATCGGCTTGCATGCCTTGTCGGTCGATATCCCGACCACCTGCTCGACCCGCGAGCCGTTCTCGCGGATGGCCTTGACCAAGTTCTGCGCGCCGATGATGTTCGTCTTCACGGCCTCATCCGGCCAAAGTTCACACGTGGGCACCTGCTTGAGAGCAGAAGCATTGATCACGATGTCCACGTTTCGGATCGCGCGAGAGAGAGCGTCGTAGTCCCGGACGTTTCCGATCACAAAGTCCAGCAGCTCGTTGCCGCGTCGATAGATCACTTCGTCCGTCGCGTTCGCCATATTGGCGTAGTCGACTCGCATCTGGTGCTGTTTCCCTTCGTCGCGCGAGAAGACGGTGATCTTGCGCGGAGTACCCAACTCACCCGTGAGAATGCGCCGGACCACGGTCTTGCCGAGGCTTCCCGTGCCGCCAGTGACGAGGACGTGCTTGTCGTTAAGGATCATGATTGCTTCCAGTTGTCGTAAGGAGTGTCTAGCGAGGCCATCTCCGCAATCATGGCCTTCCAGGACGGAGACGAGTACCCAGTCGACGCAGCGAACTGCGAGGCATCAAGGGTCCGGTCGATTGAAAACGTGTAGTCAGGCTCGATTCTCGCGCCAGCGTTGAAACTCGCGTTGAGCTCGCGCAGCAGAGCGTGCTTGTCGATCGGCTCGCTTGCGACGTGGAACAGACCGTTCAACGTTGGATGGTTCTCCAACACGTCGACGATCACGCGCGAGAGTTCCAATGTCGTCAAGCCGCTGAATCGCGCTTGTGTGTAGCCTTTCACTTGCGCGTTCCTGTTGGAGAGGAACCACTCGACCAGCCCGGACGAAGTGTTCAATTCCCGTCCAATGATCGAGGTTCGCAAAGTCAGGGCAGGTGCAGCGCTCGGCTCGCCAAGGGCCTTCGATAGCCCGTAGAGGTCCGTCGCGTTAGGAGAGTCCGTCTCGCGATAGCGGCCGCGACGTCCGTCGAACACGCAGTCCGTGCTCACATGCACCAGGCGCGATCCGAGCGATCGACACAGATCGTTCAAGCGGTGCGGCAAGAGCGCATTGATCGTCACACACGCTGTGGGGTCTTTCGCAAGCGAGTGCTGCTTTACAATGCCGATACAGTTGACGACCGCGTCCGGCTTGATCGAAACAACCGCGCGCTCCACCGATGCAAAGTCGAACGCATCGACACCCTCGACAATGTGAGAGGAGTGGAAGATGCCATACCGCGAAAGCACCTCGGACGAGGTCCTCACGGTGACGAACGCATCCATCGTTTGCGAGGCCGTCCGGTACAACTGGTGGCCCAACATTCCGGTGCCGCCAAGGATCAATGTTCGCATCCGATGCTCCAAATGGCCGCCTACGTGCGGCCCAGTATTTTTATCGGTCAAATCCGCCCATTCAGCAGGCTCGATGGGGCCGATATTTGAACCTTTAACGGCCCCAGTTAGGCCGCGCGGCAAATCGGCACGATCTCGCCGGAGCGCACTGACTCCATCGTCGCCTCGTGCCGTTGCGAATAGTAGTCGCGGACACGGTCCACGACCGACGAATACTCTCCTCCATCAAGATCGACACAGTACTGCAATCGCTGTACCCACTCTTCAGGACGCTCCAGCGGAACCACCCACCCGGCACCGAGGCTGTCGATCTCGTTCCAAGGCGTGCGGTCACTGATCAAGCAAGGAACGCCAACGGACAGCGCCTCGGCGATCGCGTGGCAGAAGTTCTCGCCGAGCGTAGGAAGCACAAACACGTGGTGCGCAGCCAAGGACTGTGGGACAAGACTCTGCGGCACGCTTCCGGCGTGCTCGACTCGCACTCCATGAGCCTCGCTCAAGATCTCCTGCCAGTACGCCTCGTCCTCGATCGGACCGTAAACGGTCAACACCGCCTCGCCTCGCACCTGTCGCATCGCGCGCACAAGGAACGCCAAGTTCTTCATCCGCGCGATTCGCCCAAGGAACACGAACCGGCATTCGCCACTATGCTTCGTCGCCGTCTCAAGCACATTTGGCACCGGAGGGATCTCGGCCTCCAACGTGCACACCGCGCCAGGAAACTCGCGGCCGATCCACTCTCGCTCGGGTGGCGACGTCGCCTGCCACTCGATCCCGCGCACAAGGCCGGCCGTCCTCACGACTGACAGATAGGCTCGCTTCTTAAAGGATTTCAGCGAGAGCGCTCCTTCAGAGAACTCCCCACGCGGAGCAAGCACAACGTCCACTCCGCGCAACAGACCGACGCGTTTCATAAGTAGCACCGATCGCGAGAACCTCGAAAAGAAACTGTTCAGATACACGACGTCCGGCGAGACAGCCCTTACGACCTTCAGGAGCGACCACAAACCAAGCCGCCGTGGGCTCGAGTAAAGCACCTTCGCCTCCGGACGGTCGCTCCAAGCATCGACCTCGATCCCGGCGAACGCGCTCGTGTCGCCCAGGTCGCGATCGCGCGTGAAGACGAACACTTCGTGCTCCGCAGCAAGCACCGCTGCGCGACGCGAGACCGACACCGCGGGTCCGCCGCCCTTGCACCCAGGCAGATAGTAGTCGACGAAGGCGAGGATCCTCACGCTGCCCTCCTCTCGTCCAGATACGCGCCGAGTTTGCGCACCTGCGCTTCCCACGTCTTGTTCTTCATCACATACTCTTGCGCCCTGCGGCCGAACTCTCGACGAGCGTCTGGTGCGAGACCGGCCACGAAAGCGATTGTCCGGGCGAGCGATTGCGGCGTCTCCTCGTCTAAGAGGATCACGAAGTCCCCAAACTCCTTCTCTACGTGCCCAGTCCGCGTGCTCAGGAGAGGCACCCCTGTGGCAAGGCACTCCACGACCTTTGAGGGGAACACGTACCGAGTGGTCTGGTATTCGGTGCGCCTTAAGTTGAGCAAGAGGTCGGCGCCCGCGTACTGCCGCATCACCTCTTCGTGCGAGACCAAGCCTAGGAACTCGATGCGATCGTCCGTCAGCGCGTCACGGCGCACGTCGTCGGCATACGGCCCGCCGCCCATCACGGTCACGCGCAGACCAGGCACGTCCAAGTGCTCCATAGCGTCGAGAAGCAGTTGCACGCCGTTCAATTCCGAGAGCTGTCCTGCGAACACGACGTGAAAGCCTTCGTGTTGCTCGCAAGGAGCGGAGAACCGGGACACGAACGACTCCGGCACACCGCCCTCGACGAGCAAGAAGCCGGATCCCGGTGCAAAGTCCTCGATGATCGACTCGTTGCAGACGACGAGCCCCTTCGCCTGTGGGATCGCGCGGCGCTGGAGCCCGAACTCCAAACGGCGCATCCAAGAATCGTCGACGACTTCCCCAGGGACATAGATGTCGCCGATGAAAGGCACGAACTCTGCGCCCGTCACTCGGCAAACGGGAGCCACGAAGAACGCGGGAGGCGCGTTCAAATTGTAAGAGACGACCACGCGTCGGCGGTGCCGGTTCTTCCACGCCCACTTCATCGTGACCCACGCCGCGGACAGGCCGAGCGTCAAGATCTTCAATGGCCCGAGGTTGAGGTGCCAGAGAGAAATGACGGGGAGACCGTCCTCGAGGAACACGCGCTGGGTACCGCAAAACAGCGGCCCTCGCGGGAACGACGCTACCGGAAAGTAGGACGCCACCTCCGGTCTGGGCAAGTCTGAACGATTGATCGCGTCCAGCATGTTCAATTGGAAGAGCACGGCCGCACGGCTCGTCGCAGGGTTCGAGAACTCGGGCCGGTCTGGCGCAAAGGCGCCGAGAAAGAGAAACGCGAAGTCGCTCATGCCGTCACCAACTCGCGCCGACGTGCGAACACGGGAGCGCGCGAAAGAAGCCAAACTGCCAACCACGTGTACACGGCAACGACGCCCTCGCCGTCCTGAAGCATGCGGTTGGTCGCGGGCAAATAGAAAAGAAGAGTCGCAAGCAGTGAGAAGACCACGACCGCGCGCGGGCTTGCGCCACCAAGCACGTCGATCCACGCCAGTCCGAACAGCCGGCCGAGCACAAACATCAGCAAGACAGTCCCAAGGAACCCAAGGTCGTTCGCGAAGTACGGGTACGCCGTACACCACTGCACCGGATACTTGAACCCGTCGTTGTCCGAAATCTGCACGGCGAGCGATCTGTCTTCAAAGCCAGGCGTCTTCGTGAACCGCTCGAAGTTTCTCGTTAGGAACATGCTGTGGCCAACGCCGTACATGGGCTCGACCTCGCGCTCCAAGGCGAGGCTCAGACCGTAGTAGCCGGTCGTGAAGTAGTGCATCAAACCCAGGAACCCGGGCCGAACGTCGCTCGGAACGATGCTCAAGAGCGCGCTGTCGGGGTTAGGAGCCACCTTCGTCACCGGGTTCGCGCCGTAGCCGGCGGCCTTCTGTCCGACTCGGCTCACGTGCGAGACAATGAAGTAAGCGGCGAACACGGCCATGCCGATCGCGCAAACCGTCACACCCGTCACAATCGCGCGGCGCGACCACTTCGTCACTCCGGCCCAGTGGGCGCCCAGCGACACAAGCGAAACGATGATAAAGAGGTCGGCGATGTCGCGCCTCTGCCCTGTCGCGACCGAGAGCAACACGATCGTCGAGGCAGTGACGACGAAGGCGACTCGAGCCCTCAGCGACCACCGCGACCAATAGAAGACGCCGATCGGCACACACGCGGCAAGGACTGCGCCGAACACAACGCGAAGATATGTGCCGAAGTTCGTCGCGTTCTCCATGTACGCGTGCGACTCTGCGTACGCCTGCCCAGGGTTGGTGATGGCGCCCATGATGTCAGGCACCCATTGGCCGGTCTTCGCGTAACTCGTCAAAGGCAACATCATGACGGTCACGGCGAGGGACCATGCAAAGAGCCGCTTCGGATCCACGGGCGACCTGTCGCCGCCAGGCGACCTGTGCGCGACCCCCAGATAGCCAAGCAGGAGCGCGACGTGGCAGCCGACGACGAACCAAGCGAGACGCGAAGGGTCACGCATCGGCCAGGCCCACGGCCCGAACTCGAACGCCGCGAACGTGCCCCACAGGAAGACCTGCAGCACGACCATCGGGGCCAGCCGCTTCCACCAGGTCACGCGGCACCTCGTTTCAGGCGGACCCGCCATCCAGACAGCGCAGGATCGGACCAAAGAAGCAACAGCACGACCAGCGAGACGGTCGCGACGCCCGCGGCGAGCACGAAGGCCCAGCCGCTTCCCCACCCGAGCGAGCAGATACCAAGGGCGAGCATCAAAGGTAGTGAACGGGCGACCCACACGCGCACAGGAACGGACTCAGAACCCCCGATCGAACGACGAAGCCGAAGAGCGCACCAATGTCCTGCCACGAGCGCGGTCGCGATGGTCGCAACGACCAGTCCGACTGGTCCAAAGGCGTAGGCAAGACCGACCATCAGGGCGATGCGAAGGCCGCACTCGGCGACTAGTGCGCGAGACGACAACCCGTGCTCTCCGATCGATCGCAGCAGGCTCGCCTGCAGATAGGCCCATCCGCCGACGCCGGCAGAGACCGCAAGAGCGACGGTCAGTGCCACGCCACCGAACATCTCCGGACCGACCCAGACTTCGATCAATGCGGGATTCACGGCGACATACGCCGAAAGAAGCCCGACGGCAGCGACGAAGTACGCAGCGACGACCTCGCGGTACACCTTGGCGGTCCGTGCGCGGTCGCCTTGTGCGGCCAAGTTGGCAAACCCGCCATACGCGGCGTGTCCCACCATGTCGAGCACCGCGCGGGCGAGGTCAGCGGCCTTGCGCGTCACACCGACCACGGCCGCGACTTCGGGTCGGAACACCAGTGCGGCCACGGTGACCATGCTGTTGTTCGTCAGCGCATAACCCATCCCGGCCGCGAAGAGCCCAGGACAATGGCGAAGAATGTCGCGGGACGCCTCGCGCCCTGGGCGTGCACCATGCACGATTTCCCGATCTACGCGTGCGATCCAATACAATGCGGAACCGACGAACGCGACGACAGCGCGAACGAAAAGTCCGACGGCCAGTGACTCCACGCCAAACCCGGTCGTTAGCATCCAGGCCGTCGCAACAAACCCGCAGACCACGCCTGCAAGAGCAAACGCCTGCAGAAACCCTGTATCTTGCAGCCCACGAGATAGCCCGACGAACACGTTGCTGACGAGCGACAGCGAGACCGCGAACGCGGCAAGCCTCAATGCCAAAGTCAAGTCGGTGCCGAACAACGCAGACACCAGGGGCGCGACGAACCATCCGACACATGCGACCAGCAAGCCCAGGACCGAGAGGACGATGACGGATGTCGCTGCGTGCTCTCCGATCTCTCGCTTCCGTCCGGTGGCCAACCACGCGCCTGCGCGCTGGGTCAAGAGGTTGGGAATCCCGAGGTCGAGCGCAAGGAGCCAAACGACCGCTTCTCCGGTCGCCAACCACGCTCCATAAGTGCGCGCGCCGAGGACTTCGAGGTACAGCGGAAGAAGGACGACGGACTGGAGGGCTGCGACGAGCGTGACAGAAGATGACCCCGCAAGGGTCGCCAGTGCCGATCGCCGTCGTGCCGTCCGCATCGTCTACGCCGCCTGTCGCTCGTCCTCTAACAAGACCTTCAGGTCAGGCTTGCGGCCGAGGGACGTCGCAACGACGCACGCGATGATGAATCCGACGATCACAGAGATTGCACCGTTGCGCAAGAGGCTCTTGTTGACAGGGTCGTCGGCGAGCCGTGGCTCGTCGAGCACTTCCCATCGGTTCGGGTCGCGCGCCTCTTGCAGAGTCGCGACCTGCAACTGCGCCTCGAGTTGTTGCAGGATCACCGTGTTCGTCGCGATCTCGCGCATCAGGCGCGAGAGTTCGATCGACTCCGCAGGGGCGAGTTGTGCCAATCGTCCGACGGCATGGATCTGCGCTTCCAACGCAACGCGCCCTGCCATGAGTCCGGGCAAGCGCTCCGCTCCGTCCGTCATTGGCGAGATGAATCCTTCTTGCGTCGCCAGCACGTGCTTGGCGAGTTCTGTGTCCAGTTGCTTGCGCGCGATCTCGATCTGGTCTTTGAGTTTTGTGACTTCCGGCGCGGACGGCGCATAGGTCAGTTCCGCGATGCGCAACTGGTATTCCAGGTCGGCGAGCGTCGTGCGCCACTTCTCCGTCCCGGGGAACGGCGTAGGTAGGTCCTTGCCGTTCTCGGCGACCCGGTCGCTCCAGTTGAGGATCTGGGCGATCTCCGAGTCGACTTTCGCGAGTTGGATCTCTAGTTGCCGCAAGTTCGCGACCCAGTTCGACGGCGCAGCGAGGATCGCAGTGTCCTTTCCGGTACCGCTCGAGGTCACGTTCGGGGCCGTGACGGCCTTGCTCTGAAACTCGAGCAGCCTCGCTTCGCTCTCTGCAATCTTGGTGCGCTGGTCGCTGATGCGCTCTCCCAGCACGGTTACGTCGTTCGCAGCGAGAGGCATGTTCAAGTCTTCGTTGATCGACTCGAGGGCGTCAAGGTTGAGTTGCACGACCTTCTTGGCAAGGTCCGCGTCCCTGCTCCGCGCTATCACGGTGATCGAGTTCTCCATCGACTGGTCGAGCACCTTCGTCATGCGCTTGACCTCCTTGCGCGAGAGTCCGGTCGCCTCGCTCACGATCTCGTGCGTGCGCGAACTCTCCAGGATGCCGGCGTAGACACGCACTGGGGTCGGGCCTCCCAGCGCTGATGCGAGCGCGCTCGCGTCTCCGCTGGAAACCCCAAGGACGCTCGGCTGCCGCACGGGAAAGATCACGGTCGCCTCCGCCTCGTACACGGCGGGTGCAAGAAGCGTGTATGCGACGCCGCACGCGACTGAGATAGCGACGATGCCCAGCACAAGCCACTTGCGCCGCTTCAGCGGCGCGAAGATCGGGTCTGTTGCGGAAAACGTGGTCGACATGGCTACTTCTTGATGAGGTTCTCGAACAGCAGGGCTGCCGAGATCGCTTGCGTCACGTTGCCGATCGTGATGCCTTTCGGCTGGCCAAAGAGCAGCGTGTCGCCCGGCTTGATCTCGGGGTTCGCGCCCTGATCGCCGTCCTTGATGAAATCGTCGAGGTGGAACATCTGCACACCCACCTTTCCGTCCGACCCGGGTCGGGCGAGGTACACGCGACGCATCGTCCCGCGACCAGAAAGCCCTCCCGCGGCGGCGAGGGCGTCGGTCACGCGCAAGGTCTCACCGTCTTTGATCAAGAACTTCCCCGGACCGGCGACTTCGCCGAGAACATAGAACGCGCGCTCGTTTCGCTGCACGATCACGACATCGCCCGCGCCGAGCGCGAACGGCTTGGCTCCTGCGCACGTCATGGTCGAATCGACTTGGTAGATTTCGCCCTGTCGGAAGACCGCGATACCACCCATGGTTCCAATAGTGTTTGGCCCACCAGCCAGTGCGACCGCGCTGAGCAGCGACTTGTCGCCCTTCAAGACATACTCGCCGGGAGTGTTGACCTCGCCGAGCACGGTCACGCGCACGGCCTCTGGGAGACTGACCGTGATCGTGTCTCCGCTTTCGACGGCAAACTTCTTCTGTGTTTCGCGGAGTGAGAACTCAAACGTCTGCGGGCCACGGCGCACGGTCATCGACGCCGTGTCGTGCATCGAAGGATCGCCGCCTGCAAACCCACCGGCAGCGGCCAGCGCTTGGAACGCGTCGCTACCTTCCGGAACTTTGATCTCACCAGGGTTTGCGACGTGTCCCAGTACCCACACGCGCACAAAGGGGGCGGGGGACAGGGTCACCACGTCGTTCGCCTTCAAGACTTGGTCGCTCCCGCCAGAGAGCAACGCCGCGACGTTCGTCGTCACGACTTTCGCTCCGTCGCGATAGAGCGTCGCATCGACGCGGTCGGCGTCGGCACCGAGGTCCGTGCTGGCAAGCACTTGTCGCAAAGTCTGGTCGGGCCTCAACGTCACCGGGCCGCGGCCGCCGCCAAGTCCGACGATGTACACCACGTCGTCGCGGAGTTCGAGCACTGTGAGGACCACGTCGCTCTCGCGCACGAAGGGGCTCATCGCCTTGCGCATCGCCTCTTGTGCCTCCATCACCGTCTTCCCTTCGAGCACCGCTCGGAAGCCTCGACCGTAGACCGCCCCGTCGCTCTGGACGGTGAAATCTCCTCCGTACGGCGTGGTCACACGGACCGTGTCGCCCGGCTTCAATCGCACAGGCGGCCTCTCGCCGACTTGCGGCAGCAGCACTGCCGCTGCGGCTACCAGGGAACCCAAAACTCTCAGCATCGGTGAGGTTTCACCGCTCAAACGGTGAGTCTCCGTGTGAGATTCTCGGTCGATTTCCCCTGATCTAAATACCTGGCAGGGCTCCCGGGCCAGGTTCAAGCAGGACCGTATACTGGCCCGGTGACCGTGCTCTCGATGCTGAAGGAGGCAGCGCCTGTGCTGTCTTTTGAGTACTTCCCACCCAAGACGGAACAGGGTGAGAAGTCCCTCTTCGAGACCGTCCGGTCGATGAAGTCGCTGAACCCAGGCTTCGTTTCGATCACCTGCGGGACCGGGGGCTCGACCCGCACAAAGACCCTCGAGTGGGCGACCCAGATCAAAGAGGACGTCGGAATCGAAGTCGTCGTACACATGACCTGCGTTGGTCGGACCCGCGACGAACTCCGGACAGAGATCGACACGACCCGCTCCCGCGGGATCGAGAACCTCCTCGCTCTTCGAGGTGACGGCCCGACTCCTGAGGGAGACGTGTGCAAGTATGCGATCGACCTGATCACGATCGTGCGCTCCCAGTTCCCTTCGGCTTGCCTGCTCGGCGCTTGCTACCCCGAAGGCCACGTCGACGCCGAGAGCAGAGACCTCGACATGCAACGACTTAAGGAGAAGTGCGACGCGGGGCTCGACGTGCTCGTGACCCAGTTGTTCTTCGACAACGACCACTACTTTTCGTTCTTGGACCGAGCGCGGGCACTGGGTGTATCACAGCCAGTGGTGCCGGGCATCATGCCGGTGACCGATCTTGGTCAAGTTTCGCGGTTCACGTCCATGTGTGGCGCGACACTGCCGTCTTCATTGTTGTCGCGGCTCGAGGCGGCGGACGGTGACAAGGACGCGACTCTGAAGATCGGTGTGGAGCACGCGGTCTCCCAGTGCCAGGCCTTGCTCGACGGTGGTGCGCCTGGGATTCACTTCTACACGTTGAACAAGTCTCCGGCCACGCGCTTGGTCGTCGAGGGTTTGCGGTAACCGCGGCGCGGATGGAGCCGCACGCTCCAATCAGAGCATGGGCGGGATCCAGTCGCCGTGCGCCTCGAAGAGGTCGTCGCAGAGCGATCTGATCTTGTCGAGCGGGAGGTCTTGCGCGGTGTGCGGGTCGAGCATCGCGGCTTGATAGACGTGCTCCTTCTTGCGGGTCAGACACGCTTCGACCGTCAAGGACTGCACGTTGACGTTGGTCATGATGATCGCGGCGAGTTGGGGAGGGAGGTTGCCGACCTTTCTGGGCAGAATGCCTCGCGCGTCGACGTCGCAAGGAACCTCGACGCAGCACCCGGTTGGAAGATTGTCGATCAGGCCCTGGTTGTCAACGTTGCCGTAGATCACGCTCGGCGTCCCGGTCTCCATCGAATGGATGATCGTGCTGCCATACTCGACGCTTCGCTTGACCTCGAGCGGTTCGTCGCCCTCGAGTTTCGCCTTCATCTCGTGCCAGCGTTCGATCTGAACCTCGCACCGACGGATGTACTCGTCGAGCGGGACATTGAATCTTTCGATCAACTCCGGCGAATCGCGGCGGATGAAGTGCGGGCAGTACTCGCTGAAGTGCTCGCTCGACTCGGTGACGAAGTAACCGAGCCACTTGAGCATCTCGTAGCGTACGCGATTGTTGTCCGGAACCCTTCCCTCTTCGATCACTTGTCTGATCTTTGGAGAGAGGTCTTGGCCCTTGTGCTCGAAGCGCAGATAGAACGCCATGTGGTTGATGCCCGCGCAGAGGTAGTCGATCTCCTCGTTCGAGACACCGATGTCTCTTGCGAGTTCTCCGGCAGTGCCTTGCACGCTGTGGCAGAGGCCGACGTTCTTGATCCCCGTCGCGCGGTTGAGCGCCCAGCAGAGCATTGCCATCGGGTTGGTGTAGTTGATGAGGAGCGCATTGGGGCTCAACTCCTCCATGTCCCTTGCGATGTCGATGAGCACGGGCACGGTACGCAGCGCGCGGAAGATGCCGCCGATGCCGAGGGTGTCGGCGATCGTTTGTCGCAGTCCATACTTCTTCGGGATCTCGAAGTCGATGACCGTTCCGGGCTTGTAGCCGGCGACCTGCACCATCACGACCACGTAGTCCGCGCCTCTAAGTGCTTCTCGCCTGTCAGTGTGCGCGGTGATCGTTGCGTTCGCACCGACCGTTTGGTTGATCTTGTGGCCGACGATCTCGCTGGTCTTCAACCGTTCGGGATCGATGTCCATGAGCGCGATGTGGGAGTCGCGGAGTTCCCGGTGGCTGAGGACGTCTCCCATGATGTTCTTGGCGAACACGGTGCTCCCGGCTCCGACCATCGCGATCTTTGGCATGGGTTGGATTATGTTCTGACTGTCGTGTCAGGGCTCGCTGCACGCCCCCTCGCATCCTCCGCCCGACGCGCTTCCTTGTTGCAGGCGGTGGGTTGTCGATGTCGGGAGAGGGCGGTTTTCTGCCCACGCCTAGGATCTCCCGTTTTCTTCCCGTTTTCTCCCGTTTTTTGAGTCCAACTTCCTCCCGTTTTTCTCCCGTTTTTTGGCCTTGTGTGGGCTTCAGGGGTTCCACTCCCTTACTGGTTGTCAAAGTACGCTGTCTCCTTTTGAGTGACTGATGAC
>CAZGXW010000038.1:0-26711 GCA_964529975.1 uncultured Fimbriimonadaceae bacterium | reverse complement strand
CGGGCGCCTGGATCTCAATGATCTTCTTCAGGCGGTTGTTGCGGTTGATGATGCGCCGGTAGAGGTCGTTGAGGTCGCTCGTCGCGAACCTTCCGCCATCGAGTTGGACCATTGGGCGGAGTTCGGGCGAGATGACCGGGACGACGTCGAGGATCATCCAGTTCGGCTGGCTCTTGCTGCTCAGGAGGGCCTCGACGAGTTCGAGCCTCTTGATGGCGCGCACGCGCCGCTGGCTCGTTGTCTCGACGATCTCGCGGCGAAGCTCTCGCAGGAGCCTGTCCATATCGACTTTGCGGAGCAGGTCGCGGACGGCGTCGGCACCAATGTTGGCGGTGACGAGTTCGTCGAGGTCTTGCTTGAGGCGCCGGCCGACGACGTTCAGCATCTTGCTGATCGCGCGCCACTTGTCCTCGTCGATGAGTTGGTTGATCTCCAGTTTGCCGAGGAGTTCGCCTGCAATGTCGAGGTCGCGCAGTCGCTCGTCCGCATCGCGGTACTCGGCGCGGATGCGGTCGAAGTTCGCCTTCATGCGGTCTCGGACATAGCCTTCGTCGAAGTACTCGTCCGGGTTGTTGGTCATCTCGGTCGCGAGTCGCTGGAGGCTCTCGGTCTCGAGTTGCCGCATTTGCTCCTGGATGGCAGACTTTTCTTTCTCGATCGAGTCGCGGATGATGGGCATCAGCTCCTGGATCTTCTCTGCCTGAAGGTCGATGATGATGAAGGAGGCGAAATAGATGACCTTCTCGAGCTGGCGAGGCGAGATGTCGAGGATGAGGGAGAGCGGCGAAGGAACGCCCTTCAGGTACCAAATGTGGCAGACGGGGGCCGCGAGTTCGACGTGGCCCATGCGCTCGCGGCGCACCTTTTGACGCGTGACTTCGACTCCGCACCGCTCGCAGACGATGCCTTTGTACTTGATCTTCTTGTACCGTCCGCACGCGCACTCCCAGTCCTTGACCGGGCCGAAGATGCGCTCGCAGAACAGACCGTCCCTTTCGGGCTTAAACGTGCGGTAGTTGATCGTTTCAGGCTTCTTGACTTCGCCGTGCGACCAACTCCTGATCTCTTCGGGGCTCGCTACCCCGATCCTGATCTTGTCGAACAAGTTTGTGTCTGCCATGTTTCTCTTTCGCTATCCCATTGCCTGTCGATGGCTGAACGATGGTCGAACAATCGTCGTCCGGCTGATTCCGGACCTCGATCGTTCCGCCATCGTTCTGCAGTCGTTCAGCGTTGTTTAGTTGAAGAAGCCGACCGAGCGCGCCAGGCGCACGTCGTCGCTTCCTGTCAGTTCGTCGAGGTCTTTGAGCGTCAGTTCGCGGTTGTTCTTGTCTTCGACCGCGACCTTGAGACAAAGGGACCTGAGTTCGTTCACAAGGATCTTGAAGGACTCGGGGATGCCAGGCTCTGCGATCGATTCGCCTTTGACGATCGATTCGTACGCCTTGACTCGTCCGACCACGTCGTCCGACTTGATCGTGAGGAGCTCCTGCAGCGTGTAAGCCGCGCCGTACGCCTCGAGCGCCCAGACCTCCATTTCGCCGAAACGCTGGCCGCCGAACTGCGCCTTACCACCGAGCGGTTGCTGGGTGACGAGCGAGTATGGGCCGATGGAGCGCGCGTGGATCTTTTCGTCCGCGAGGTGCTCCAGTTTCAGCATGTAGATCGCTCCGACCGTGATCGGGTTGGGGAGCGTGTCGCCGGTGAGTCCGTCGCGCACGATCGACTTGCACGAGTCGGGGTCGAGCCCTGCCCTTGTGAACACGTTCTCCCGGATCTTCTCCATGATCGAACGGTACACCTCGGCCTTGGCGTCTGCGGGCTTGCCCATTTTTTCGGGCAGTTCCTCTGGCATCCAGTCCTCGGGATCGATCGCAAGGAGGTCTTGCATCGATTTGACCGGAGGAGCGGCCAAGATGCGGGAGACGTGCTCCAGGTGGTCGACGTCCAAGGCGCGGACCTTTTCTTCGACCGATGCAAACATCTCGTCGAGGGTCGCGCCGAGCTTGAACCGAACTCCTAGTCCGAGTTCCGAGTTGCAGTACGCCGAAAGGGCGCGCTGTCGCATGTTCTCAGCGAGGCGCTTGACCTCTTCGAGAATCTCATGCTCGGTGGCTCCTTCGAACGCCGGACACACATAGCGCACACCGAGGTGCTTGCCTGCGTAGCCGAGGTGCGTCTCGAGGATCTGGCCGATGTTCATTCGGCTCGGAACGCCGAGCGGGTTGAGGATGATGTCGACGGGCGTGCCGTCCTGCAAGACGGGCATGTCCTCGACCGGCAAGATGCGTGAAATGACGCCCTTGTTTCCGTGGCGTCCTGCCATCTTGTCGCCCACCATGATCTTCCTCTTCTGTGCGACATAGACCTGTACGGACATGTTCGTGCCGGCCGGGAGTTCGTCGCCAGGAATCTGCAAGAGGGGCTCTTCGGTGCGGTCACAGATGAGTCGCTCGCGCTTCTTCGACTCCTTGTAGATGTAGTTGATCGTGGGGCTCAGATACTTGTAGCGGCTGAACACCTTGACGTCGACGACTGTTCCCTTCTCACCGTGCGGAACGCGAAGCGACACATCGCGGGTCTCCTCGGCCTTTTTGCCGAAGATCGCGATGATGAGCCGCTCTTCGGCGGTCATCTCGGTCTGGCCCTTGGGAGCGACCTTTCCGACGAGGATGTCTTCCGGGCGGACTTCCGCGCCGATGCGGATGATGCCGTTCTCGTCGAGGTCCTTGAGCGCTTCTTCACCGACGTTCGGGATGTCGCGCGTGATCTCTTCGGGCCCCAACTTCGTGTCGACGGCCTCGGTCTCGTGGCGCTCGATGTGGATCGACGTATAGACGTCGTCCTTGACGAGCCGCTCGCTGAGGAGGATGGCGTCTTCGTAGTTGTAACCGCCCCAAGGCATGAACGCGACGATCAGGTTCTGACCGAGCGCAAGGCGTCCTTGGTCGCAGGTCGGGCCGTCGGCAAGCGGGTCGCCCGCAAGCACCACGTCGCCAGGAGCGACGATGGGCCGGTGCGTAAAGCACGTCGACTTGTTGCTCTGGAACATATGGAGAAGGTCGTAGTCGTCCTTCTTCCCATCTTCGCCAACGATCGTGACCTTCTTGCTGTCGACGTACGTGATCGTTCCCGGTCGTCGTGCGACGACGGCGGCGCCACTGTCGACCGCCGCACGGTTCTCGTGCCC
This sequence comes from uncultured Fimbriimonadaceae bacterium, assembly GCA_964529975.1. GTDB lineage: Bacteria > Armatimonadota > Fimbriimonadia > Fimbriimonadales > Fimbriimonadaceae > JADFMN01. The sequence continues at coordinate 23,521 of CAZGXW010000038.1, read as the reverse complement.
GGTTCCGACGATCGGCGCGTCACTGCGGAGGCATGGGACAGCCTGACGCTGCATGTTCGCGCCCATCAGAGCGCGGTTCGCGTCGTCGTTCTCAAGGAACGGGATGAGCGAGGTCGCGACGGAGATGATCTGCACGGGCGAGACGTCCATCAGGTCGACGTCGTCGCGCGGGACGGTGGGATAGGACGCGCCCCCATACATGGCGTCACCGCCTTGGCACCGGACCGTGACCGTGTCCTCGACGATCTTCTTGTGCTTGTCAAGCTTCGTGTCCGCAGGCGCGATCCGTTGCGTGAAGTCCTCGCGGGCAGTCAGATAGATGACGTCGTCCTGCACGACGCCGTTCTTGACGACGCGGTACGGCGTCATGATGAAGCCGAACTCGTCGACGCGGGCGTGCGTGGTCAACTGCGAGATCAGACCGATGTTCGGGCCTTCCGGCGTCTCGATCGGACAGATGCGGCCGTAGTGCGAGCGGTGGACGTCGCGGACCTCGAGCTTCGCGCTCGTCCGCTGCAGGCCGCCTGGGCCGAGAGACGAGAGACGACGCTTGTTCGTCAACTCGCTGAGCGGGTTCGTCTGATCCATGAACGTCGAGAGTTGGTTCGATGAGAAGAAACTCTTGATGCTCGCTGAAACGGGCTTTACCGAGAGGATGATCGACGGAAGCAGATTTTCCTGGTCCGCGCTCGTCATCCTTTCGCGAGCGACCTTTTCCATGCGCACGAAACCGAGGCGCAACTGGCTTTGCAGAAGTTCGCCGACGGAGCGCACTCGCTTGTTTCGTAGGTCGTCGATGTCGTCGCGCTCCGCGTCCTTGCTAAGGTACGGGCCCATCGCAAACATGATCTGCGCAAGGTCGTCCGAAGTGAGGTTGCGGATGTGCAGAGGCACGTTCAGTCCGAGCCTCTGGTTGAGGAACCGACGGCCGACGCGACCGAGGTCGTATCGGCGCGGATCGAAGAACAGCGAATAGCAGAGTTGCATCGCCGCGTCTTCGTTCGCAGCCTCGCCCGGCCTCATGCGCTTGTAGATATCGAGGATCGCCTCGCGGGTGTTCTGCGTCTTGTCGGCGGCCAGCGTGGCCTCGACGAGATCCATGATTTCCAGAAGACGAAGGCTCTTCGGCTTGGTGGCGAGCACGGCCTCGGCGTTCTCTTCGGTGATGCGCTCCATCTTGCCGAGCACGACCTTTGCGCCGTCCTTGATCTCGTCGAGCGTTCGCTTTCCGACAATGTCTTCCAGCGTCGGCTTCTCAATCTCAACTTCGGTGCCGAAGGCCCACAGCATGTCGTCGGTGTTGCCGAGCGGAGTTTCGACCAACGCTTCAATCGCTGCGTGCTTCTTCTTGAGCTTTGCAAGGACGTCCTTCGTGAGGATTGCCCCTTTATCGAGCAGGACTTCGCCGGTCTCCGGGTCGGCGAGCGGCTCGGCAAGCTTTTTGTGGAGCGCTTCGCCAACCGCAATCTTCTGGCGGTCGCGCCCACGCTCGAAACCGTGCAGCGCCTTGATCAGTTGCGTGATCGGCAGCTTCTTCGTCTGCGAGATCTGGGTGGTGACGACCTTGTTCGAGTCGTTCTCGACTTCGAGCCACGGGCCTTCCATCGGAATGATGCGTCCGCGGACGATCATCTGCATCGATGTGTCGACGTCTTCTTCAAAGTACAGTCCCGGCGATCGGGACAACTGCGACACGATGACGCGCTCGCGACCATTGATCACGAACGTGCCGTTGTCGGTCATCAGCGGGAGGTCGCCGAGGTAGACCTCGGACTCGATGACTTCACGATCTTTGCCGCCAAAGCGCACAGTAGCCTTGATCGGCGCCTCGAAAGTGAGGTCGCGATCACGGCATTCGCTTAGGCTGTATTTCGGTTCGCCAAGGACAAAGTCGGCGAACTCGATGTAGTTAGTCTGGGTAAAGTCCCAGATCGGCGAGAACGTTTTGAAAAGTTCGGGAAGTCCTTCTTCGAGAAACCACTTGTAGCTGTTGAGTTGAAGTTCAATGAGATTCGGCACCTCGAGGAATCGACCGATTCGCTTCGAGGAAGGCTGAATTACTTTCATCCGCTCCTCCGGAGACCCTGACGGAACGTTTATCTTACCCCGGGGCAGGTGCACGCCTGGCTAGGGGTCCCAGGCAGACTGACTGACCCCTGGTCAGGCTCAAACCTCGGGTTCAGTACGGGTTATTAGGTTAGTTTTGTCTACTATTCTTGAAGCCTTTGAGGCATCTCGGTCGGGACCTGGTTTCGGTTGGCCTCGATCGCCAGGGTCTGCTGGTTCACGCGGTCTCGCAACTCGGCCACTTCGGCTCGCATGGCCCGGATCTCGTCCACTACGCTCGGCTGAGCCACGTCCTTGCGGAGAATCTCGGCCATCTTGCGCTGGTGGTTGGTCATCATTGTTGTGATCGCGATCAGGCCGCCAACCAGGATGGCTGTAACGGGGATAAAGACGGCCACGACCCCTGCATCGACTTGCGCGATCAAGGCACTCACTCGCCTACCCTCTGCTGGATCGACGACCCCTTTGACCCACGAGCATCGTCGAGTGCGATAGCCGTCTCATGAAGTTCGCGCCTAAGTTGCTGGACTTCTGCCCTGAGCCGCGCCACCTCGTCCACCTTGGTCTCTTGTTGTACGCTATGGTTGCGGTGGATGAGCTCAGCCATTTTTCGCTGATGGTGGGTCAGGATGGCCACGATCGGAATCCCGAAAAGCATAACGATGGCCACGATCGCGATGTACTCTTCCACTGTGCCTCTGCTCTAGATGATACGTTGGGCGCCGAAGGTGCGATTCACGATTGGTAGGTATCCACCGCCTCCAGCAGGTTGATACGGCCCTCGTAGATGGCCTTGCCAACGATCACTCCGGCAACGCCTACCTGGCTGAGCGCAGCGAGGTCTTGTGCGCCGGAAACTCCGCCGCTCGCGATTACGCACACGCCTTCGATGTTAAGGTACTGCCGGAGTTCGTCGATGTTTGGCCCACTTAGTGTCCCATCGCGACCAACGTCGGTCTGGACGATCGTCTTGCACCCCATCTCGACCAGAGTTTGCGCAAACTCGATGCCTCGGATGGCGGAGGTCTGCGTCCATGCTTTCACGGCGACGACTCCGCCTTTCGTGTCGATTCCCGCCGCGACCTTGTCTCCAAATCGCTCGAACACGGTGGCGGCGAACCGGGCATCGTCGGCAAGCGCTGAGCCCATGACGACGCGGTCGACGCCACTGCCAATCGCCGCCTCGACATCGTCGAGGCGGCGCAACCCTCCACCAAGTTGAACTTTGCAATCTACGGCGTCTTTGATCGCAGCAACGATCTCTGACTGCACTGGACGGCCCGCCTTGGCACCGTCCAAGTCGATGACGTGGATCCACTGGACACCGAGATCGGCGAACGATTTGGCAGTGCCAACGGGATCGTCCGAATAGAAAGTGGCGTTGTCGAAACTACCGGCGGTCAAGCGCACACATTTGCCGTCGAGTAGATCGATCGCGGGAATGACCAACATCAGGCGACCGCCTCGCAGAAGTTTTGCAGTAGCCGAAGTCCGGCTCTGCCGCTCTTTTCCGGGTGGAACTGTACGCCCATGATGTAGTCCTGTACGGCCGCAGCGGCAAACCTTATCCCATGTTCGGCCGTGGCCGTGACGCAGGTAGGCAGATCGCTCACCGAAGTGTACAGCGAATGCGTGAAGTAAAACTGCGTCCCTTCCTCGAGTCCTTCAAAGAGAAAGTGGCGGTGAGGCAGGTAGTGCGACTTGGGATTGGGGCCGGTGAGCCCTGTCACCTGCCTCCAGGTGGAGGGCTTCTGGTAGCTGATAGGGGTCCATCCTACGTGCGGTACCTTCACTCCCTTGTCCCGGGGGAGGTATTGCACGCGGCCATCGAGGTACCCCAGTCCCCGGACCGTTTCGTGTTCGTCACCCTCTTGGAACATCAGTTGATAGCCGAGGCAGATGCCGAGGATGTACCCCTTTGCCTCGTCGACCCATTCGTCAAGTTGAGGGCGGACAGGCTCTAGCCGCCGCATCGCTTCTGCAAACGCGCCGACTCCCGGAAGGATGACGCTCGTCGCACCATTCAAATCGCTCTGAATCCGACACTCGTGACCGAGAAACTCTACGGCCTTCTGGACAGACCGGAGGTTGCCCATACCGTAGTCGAGGATGACGATCAAGTGCCGATCTTCCCTTTCGTTGTGGGCGTGCCCACGCGCTCGGTGCGCTCCAGAGCTTGGTGCAGTGCGACGCCGAACGCCTTGAACGTCGCCTCGCAAACGTGGTGGTCGTTCGAGCCCGCGAGTTTCTTGATGTGCAACGTGATGCCCGCGTTGAGAGCGAGCGCTTGGAAGAACTCGCGCACGTTCTCTAGCGACAGTCCGCCGATGGTCTCTCGCGTGAACGGAACATCGTACGCGAGGTATCCACGTCCGCACACGTCCATGGAGACCATGACGAGCGCGTCGTCCATCGGCACCTGGACGCTTCCGAACCGCGCGATACCCTCACTGTCGATCAAGGCGCGCTTGATCCCTACACCGAGGACAATGCCCGTGTCCTCGACTGTGTGGTGGTCGTCGACGTCAATGTCACCACCGGCCTTGATGCCGAGGTCGATGTGGCCGTGAAACCCCAGTTGGTGGAGCATGTGGTCGAAGAACGGAATACCGGTATCGACGTCCACCTTGGCCCCGCCGTCAAGGTCGAGGGTAAGACGGATGTCCGTCTCGGTGGTCTCCCGGTCCACTTCCGCATAGCGGACGGTCTTGCTGTTCTTCGACATGAAGGCTTAGATTGTACTATGGGTTCGACGGTTCACCGGCCCGTGGTGTTGCCTGGTTCCTGGCTCAACCAAAGGAAACGACTCCTCGAACACTAGCGCCCGACAGCATGTCGGCGTACGCCTCGTTGATCTTCTCCACGGGGTAGCGGTGAGATACGAGACGGTCCAAGGGCAGGGTGCCCTCAAGGAACATCTGCGCGTATCTTGGAAAGTCGATCGACGGGTTCGAGGTGCCATAGTACGACCCCATTACAGTCTTCTCCTCTCGCACAAGCCTTGCACCAGGGATGTTAGTGGACGTGCCGTTAGGCGCGAGGCCGCTGAACACGATCGTGCCGCCAGGCCTTGCCAAGTCGAGCGCGGCCTCTTGGACCTCTGGACGACCAACGCACTCGAACACGTAGTCCGCGCCTCGGCCCTCTGTGACGGACTTGACTGCTGCCGAAAAGTCCCCTTCAAAGGCGTGTGTGGCGCCGACGAGCCTTGCGGCATCCAGCCGCGACACAAGGGGATCGCACGCGACAATCGTTGCCGCGCCTGCCGCGGCAGCCCCCATGACTGTCGAGAGTCCGACACCGCCGGCGCCGATCACAGCGACTGAAGATCCTCGCCCGACCCGTGCGGTGTTCAGGACGCTCCCGACCCCCGTTGTCACGGCACATCCGATCACCGCCGCGACTTCGGGCGCGAGCCCCGCGGGCATCTTGACGCAACACACCTGCGGAACGACGACGCGCTCTGCGAAGCACGCGAGCGCGGAGTAGTGGTACACGGGCGACCCGCCGCGTGAGAAGCGCGTCGTTCCATCGATCATTGTGCCGTTCCAGATCGGTCCGACGTACTCGCCGCAAAGTGCGGGGCGGCCGTGGCTGCAGTAGAAGCACGATCCGCACGACGGAGCCCAGTTCAGGGCGACCAGATCGCCGACCGAGAGGCCGCTCGAGCCCTGACCCAACGCCTCGACGATGCCCGCTCCTTCGTGGCCGAGGACGACTGGGAGCGGGTGCTTTGTGTCGCCGGTCACGAGGTGCCAGTCCGAATGGCAGACACCCGTCGCCAACATGCGCACGAGCACTTCGCCGTACTGCGGCTCTTGTAGGTCGAGGTCTTGGACCACGATCGGCCCGCAAACCTCCTCCAAAACCGCCGCACTGACTTTCATGGGACAGAGTATGAGTCCACACGGGACTCGGGACACGTCGCACGGGACTGCAACGAGTATCCTCAGTCCACCTTGGCGATCCTCGTAGACAAGAACACCAAAGTCGTCGTGGCCGGAATGACCGGACGCGAAGGCTCCTTCCACGCCCAGCAGATGATCGAGTACGGCACTCAAGTCGTCGCCGGCGTCACGCCTGGCAAGGGCGGCACCACGCACCTCGGTGTGCCCGTGTTCGATACGATGGAAGAGGCCGTTGCCAAGTCCGGCGCGAATGCGTCTCTCATTTTTGTTCCTGCTCCGTTCGCTGCCGACTCGGTCATGGAGTGCGAGGCCGCAGGCGTGCCATTCATCTGCCTGATCACGGAAGGCGTGCCAGTCAAGGACATGCTTCGCTCTGTGAACAAGATCCGTTCGAACGGACGTGCGCGCTTGCTCGGAGGCAACTGCGCGGGGATCATCACTCCGGAGCAGTGCAAGATGGGCATCATGCCGGGGCACATCTTTAAGCCAGGGCCTGTGGGAATGGTCTCGCGCTCTGGAACGCTCACCTACGAGATCGTTTGGGAACTCACGCGCGCCGACCTGGGCCAGACCACGTGCGTCGGGATCGGCGGCGACCCGATTCCCGGAACGCGGTTCGTCGAAGTACTGGAGATGTTCGAGGCAGACCCTCATACACGGGCCGTCGTCATGGTCGGCGAGATCGGTGGGACGGACGAAGAGGCCGGGGCGGAGTTCATCAAGACGATGTCTAAGCCGGTCGTGTCGTTCATCTCAGGTCGGACGGCACCCCCGGGCAAGCGCATGGGCCACGCCGGTGCGATCATCAGCGGAGGGCTGGGCACAGCGCAGTCGAAGGTCGACGCACTCTTGGCCGCAGGTGCGGCCGTCGCCGATCGGACAAGCGACATTCCTGGTCTTGTCAAGGCCGCGCTCGAGAAGGCCACCGTCTAGTCATGGCCGAATGTAAACTAGGGTGAGATGGATCCCGCGTGTTATTTCGATAACGCAGCCACGACGCCGGTCGACCCGCGCGTTTTCGCGGCCATGGAGCCCTTCCTCAAGGACTCGTTCGGAAACGCCAACTCGATCCATGCCTGGGGCCGTGAGGCCTGCGCCGCCGTCACAAAGGCTCGCGAACAAGTCGCAGCATTGATCCAAGCGGACGATCCGAGCGAAGTCTGTTTCACCAGCGGAGCGACCGAGGCCAACAACTGGGTGCTCCGAGCATTCCCTACCCTGGCGATCAGCCCGTTCGAGCACGGAAGCGTCCGCGCCTTCGCGTGCAGCCACAACGCCCACGTCCTCAAGAACGACGGCTGGACGCTCGAGGATTCCGACGCCGATCTCACCAGCGTCATGCGCGTGAACAACGAGACGGGCGCATACATCGACATGCCTAGGGCCAAGAAGACGCATTCTGACGCGACACAGGCCGTCGGCAAGGTTCCGTTCGACGCAAAGGCGTTCGACTTCGTGAGCATGAGCGCGCACAAGTTCTACGGCCCGAAGGGCGTCGGCGCGCTCTACATCAAGGGGGCCGAAAACGTCGAGCCGCTCATGTACGGTGGCGAGCAAGAACACGGGAGGCGCAGCGGCACGTTGAACGTGCCCGGGATCGTTGGAATGGGCGCCGCGGCCGAAGTCGCCAGAGAGCGCATGGACGAGGACGTCGCGCACGCAAAGGCGCTGCGTGAATATGTCAAGGGAAGGCTAACCGACCTTGGCGACGTGCACTTTGTCGAGGCGCCCCAGAACTCTCCGTTCGTCCTCTCAGCGTGTTTCGAGGGTCTCGAGGGCGAAAGCATTGTCATCAGCCTGGACGCCAAGGGCTACGCCCTGAGCAGCGGCTCTGCCTGCAGTTCGGGTTCAGGCACGGTCAGCAAGGTCCTCAAGGCGTACGGACTGCCCGACCATCTGGCCAGAGGGGCCGTCCGGATCAGTTTCGGCAGGTTCAACACCCTCACGGCTACCGAGGGGATATGCGACGGCATTTCCCAGGCCGTGACGAGCCTCAGGAAACTCTACGTTTAGGCCCACTGGCCGCAACCGAGGGGCGTTTGCAGGCGTCTTACAGACTTGGCACGCGCCGTGTTAGGTTCAAAAGCACCGCTTTCGGCCGCTTTTGGAGCGTCAAAGGCAAAAGCCTTTTGACAAACCGCGGCGGATGTGTTACCTTGTAACCGTATTCCCGGTTGTGGCACCACTGGGCCTGTGAGCCCTTGAGCCTGCCGAAGGACGGCCTATTTTGGATTCTAAGAAGAAGAAAGAGATGGCAGCAGAGAACGGACTCCCCACGCAGGTGCGCCGCGGTAAGGCGATCACCGTGCGCACCCACAGTCGGCACGCCCAGATCGACCCGAGCAAGTTCATGCTCGTAGACGACCAGGAGCCGGAGACCGATGAACTCCTGGAAATGGAGGAAGAAGAGGAAGAAGAGGAAGAGGTCGTAGCCCAGAAGGACGACGGCGAAGAACTCGAAATGTGGATGCGGCAGACGCGCCGCGCCCACCTTCTGACCCCCGCCCAAGAGGAGCACCTGGCCAAGCAGGTCCAGGCCCGTGACCTTGCTGAGCAAGGCAAGTGGGACAAGGTCGCCGAACTGCGGCACCTCTCCAAGAACCACCGCTGGACCGACTTCGAGCGCAAGGACGTGATGAAGCAAGGCATGCTCGCCAAGAAGCAACTCATCGAGTCCAACCTGCGTCTTGTCGTCTCCATCGCCAAGAAGTACAACGCTCGAGGAATTCCCCTCGCCGACCTGATCCAAGAGGGCAACCTCGGTCTGATCCGCGCGGTCGAGAAGTTCGACTGGCGTAAGGGCTTCCGGTTCAGCACCTATGCGACTTGGTGGATCCGCCGAGCGATCGCCCGCGCGATCATCAACCAGGGCCGCACCATCCGCATCCCGGTGTACGTCGCCGAACTGATCAACAAGGTGATGAAGACGGCGAACCAGTTGCAGCAGGAACTGCACCGCGAGCCGACCCCAGAAGAGGTCGCGGAGCGCGTCGGCATGTCCGCCGACCGTGTGCAAGAGATGTTGCGCGTGGCGGTCGAGCCGCTCTCGCTGGAGACCCCCGTTGGTGAGAAGGACAACTCGTCGATCGGCGACTTCGTGCCTTCGACCGCGATGCCGACTCCGGGCGACGTCACCTGGAACCTGATCCGGCGTGAAGAGATCGACGGCATCCTTGGCCGACTGACCAGCCGCGAGCGAGACGTGGTCCGACTCCGTTTTGGACTGGACGACGGCCGCGCCCGCACGCTCGAAGAGGTCGGGACGGCGCTCAATGTGACTCGCGAGAGGGTTCGGCAGATCGAACTCCGAGCGATGAAGAAACTGCGCCACATCGGCCAGGAACTTTCGGCGCAGGGCTTTACGATCACGCCAAGCCCGAAGTAAGTCTGGCCTGAACAGCAGAAGCGGCCCCGCTCAAAGTGCGGGGCCGTTTTTTTTACTTCTTGCGTCTGGTTACGGTCCTCACGACCTGTTTGGTCGCGACGAACCCTTCGGTGATGACAGTGGACTCGAGACGAAGTTCCTGGAGCCAGCCGTCGTCGAACCGTACGAGAGCCTGGCCCTTGATGTCGACGTCCATCCGGATCTCGGCCATCGCGCCCTCCATGGGGATCTTCACGATCGGCTTGCCCTTGCCTGTAATCCGCAACTGGACAAAGTTGGTCTTAGGGTTGTAGTCGACCAGTTCGTAAGTCAAGGGCACTTCGCCGTTGACCACGCGAGCACCGGCTTTCTCGAACAGATCGGCTCCGCTCTGCGTCATGTCGTAGTTCGCCGTCCACTTGTCCCCGACCTTGACCTGACCGGACGGAAACACCATCCCCATAAGCCCAGTCATCAATGTCTGCGAACCTGCTTGCGGCCCCATCGGGTTCAGCCCGACGCCTTCGCCGAACAACTGCAGGTCGCTTCCCTTGCCCGTCTTGTCGAACACGCCCTGCAAGGTTGAGCCTTCGATCCCTTGCGCAGTCTTGGTTATAAAGTCGTTCGCCTGTTTTTGGTCGAAAGTGCTGCCCTCGACGCCTGACTTGACGTTGACCGTCTGGATCGTTACGACCGCGCCGTCACCCTGCTTCTTGTGGACTTGCACGACTTGCTCGGCGTTGAGGAAACTCTTGTGCGCTACGACCTCGCCTTCTTTCGCACCCTGGGTGAACACCGTGATGTCGTTGACCAGTTGATAGGTCTCGCGGCGCCCTTCCTTGTAGTCGACCTGGATGGTAGTCGGCTCCTTCGGGGGCGGCTTCGCGGCCTCGACCACCGGGTCGATCTCTGACCCCGGTTCGGTGGAGTCAGGCACGACGCCGGGCGCTGCGGAGTCCTTGCCAGGAAGTTGGGTCAACTTCCCGCTCCCGGCCCCGCCGCTACATCCGGCGACGAACGCTACCAAGAGGAACGCAAAAGCGGTGCGGCGCACGAAGGTCATTCTAGAACACTCCTTGGACGGGGCGGCCCGCCAAGATCGTGCGGAGCGCCTCAGAGAGGTCCTCGAGGGTCAACTCCCGCACTCTTGCGGGGACGTGCGGCGTGGCAAACACACGCGCCGGATCGACGAGAGGCTTCCCGACTGGCACGCTCGCCTGGAGCAACACGGCGCGCTCGGTCACGCGCAGAGCACAACCACAGACCTTCTCGCCAGTCTCTGGATCGACCACGTCGTTTGGGGATACGTGAGCGAAACAGTCTGCGGTGTGGCCCGCGTTTCGGACGTGGGCCGTCCCCTCGGCAAGCGTCGACGACAGCCCCGCCGCACAGAGGGCCTCAACGAGCGGCCCGACGACCGCACGGTACACAGTTGAAACGCGTCTCGCTTCTTGGTCGGCGATACCGAGATCGTGCAGGTTTGCCGCTAGTCCGACGGTAACGTCGTGTCCGTGCAACACGGCCTTGCCGCCGGTCGGGCGCATGACCCAGTTCGTTGTGCCCGGGTCAATGAGGGCGCGCACTGGATGCTGGAACCGACCCAGGCTGACCCAGGGGCCGTCCCAAGAGTAGACGCGAACATGGATTCCGGAGACTTCTGCATGCTCGAGCAACGCCGCATCACGGGCCATGTTTGTCCCGCCATCGAGCAACGGCTCGACATCGACTTGGACTAGACGCTGCTCGTCTCGCGCACTGGTTGCCATTTCACGTCCAGGTCTTTGACCGCCTTGGCCTCGTTGAGGCGACCCACGACCTGCGAAGTCGGCGCCTGGTGCAAAAGGTCTGGGTTCGTCTCTGCCTCCTTGCAGATCTCGATCAGTGCGTCGCAGAACGCGTCGAGCGTCTCCTTGCACTCGGTCTCTGTCGGCTCAATCATCAAGCACTCAGGGACGATCAGCGGGAAGTAGTTTGTCGGCGGATGGAACCCGTAGTCGATCAGCCGCTTACTGATGTCGAGCACACGGATGCCGTGCTTTTTGTAGCGCGATCCGGTGAGGACGCACTCGTGCATGCACGGTCGGTCGTGGGCAGGAGGAAGGACGTCCTTCAACCTTGCCTTCACATAGTTCGCGTTAAGGACCGCGTGACGCGCGATCTGCGGGAGGCCTTCCTTGCCATATGCGGCCATGTAGGTCAGCGCCCGGACGGCCATCAGGAACTGGCCGTAAAACCCGCTCACCCTTCCGATCGAAAGGGGCCGGTCGTAGTCGAACTGGGCCTTGCCCGCCACGCGCACGACGTGCGGGGTTGGTAGGAACGGCTCGAGGTGCTTTTGCAGGCCGATCGCGCCGCATCCGGGCCCGCCCCCACCGTGCGGCGTCGAGAACGTCTTGTGCAAGTTCAGGTGCATGCAGTCGAAACCGTGGTCGGCAGGCCGCGTCACGCCTACCATAGCGTTCATGTTCGCTCCGTCGCAAAAGACTTGCCCGCCGACCGCATGGACCATCTCGCAGATCTTCACGATGTTCGGTTCGAAAAGCCCCAAGGTCGAAGGATTGGTGACCATGAACGCCGCAACGTTCTCGTTCAGCGCCTCCTGCAACGCCTCAAGGTCTGTGTTTCCTTCCGCGTTAGTCGGGATCGACTTGACGTCGTAGCCGCACCGGGCCGCCGAGGCAGGGTTTGTGCCGTGCGCCGAATCTGGGATGAGCACCGTGTGCCGCTGCGCACCTTCGCCACGAGACTCGTGGTAGGCCTTGATAAGTTGCAGGCAGGTCTGCTCGCCGTGGGCACCAGCCACGGGCTGCATAGTGATCTCGTCGAACCCTGTGATTGCCTTGAGGAAGTCATAAACCTGGGCGAGGACCTCGAGGGCGCCCGGAACGGTGGACTCTGGCTGTAGCGGGTGGATGTGCGAGAAGCCTGTGAGCGAGGCGGTCTTCTCGTTGATCCGCGGGTTGTACTTCATCGTGCACGAGCCCAGCGGATAGAACCCAGTGTCGATTCCGTAGTTGATGTGGCTCAGGTTCGTGAAGTGCCTGATAAGGTCGAGCTCGGCGATCTCTGGCAAGTTCAACGACTTGCGAGTGGCCCCGACGGCTGCGTTCAGGTCGACTTCCGGCGTCGTCGCCTTAGGGATGTTGCAGCCGATCCTGCCTTGAACAGACTTTTCGAAGAGCGACTTGGGCTCGGGCACCGACTTGCGGATCACGTGGCTCAGGATACCGCCCTCCCCGGTCCCGAAGGGGACTCCAAATCACACCGCCCAATGAGCCCCCTCTTGCCTTATAATCGAGTCCTGGCCATTGGCCGGTTGGAGACTGTTCATGACTTACACACTGAGAAACACGGCGGTCGCCGTGTGCTGCCTTTCGGCGGCAGTTCTGGCCCTCACAAGTTGTGGTGGCGCGGGAAGCGTCGCCATCGATCAAAGCGCGCCAGGCTCCGTTATCGTCCCCGGTTCGGAGCGCCTGTGCGCGACGGAGAACCCGCCGCTCTCCGTGATGGCAACGAACCAGCGAGAGATGGAGTCCATTCTTGCGATTCGTCCGCTCGCCGCCGCGACCACCATCGAGGTCTGGTTCCATGTTGTGACAAGCGGCTCTACTGGGTCAGTGACCGCGACCCAGATCAACAACCAGATCCAAGTCCTCAACGACTCCTTCGCTGGAGGGACTGGCGGTGCCGCGACGAACTTCGCGTTCGTGCTCGCAGGGACGACGACGACGAACAATTCGACTTGGTTCAACTGCACTCCCAACTCGAGCGCGGAAACAAACATGAAGAATGCACTCCGAGTCGGAGGCAAGAACGTCCTCAACATCTACTCGACGAGCGGCGGCGGATACCTCGGATGGGCGACCTTCCCTTGGAACTACAATGCAGCGCCGAAGAAGGACGGAGTGGTCGTTGACTACCGCTCGTTGCCTGGCGGCTCGTACGGACAGCAGTACGGTCTGGGCGACACCGGCACACACGAAGTCGGGCACTGGATGGGCCTCTACCACACGTTCCAGGGAGCCTGTTCGTCGAGCGGAGACCTTGTCTCTGACACGCCCGCCGAGAAGTCGCCGGCATACGGCTGCCCCACGAACCGAGACTCGTGCAAGGGCCGAAGCTTCCCTGGCCTAGATCCCGTGACCAACTTCATGGACTACACGGACGACTGGTGCATGTTCCAGTTCACTAGCGGGCAGTCGACTCGCATGTCCCAAGCCTGGACAAGTTATCGGGCCTGATTAACCGCAGAGCGGCCCAATAGAAGTTCCCTTGGGCCGCTCTGCCAGTTGCTTCCATAGTCAGAATAAACTTCAAGTTATCGTTCTGCAAAGCCGGTTGACTTGGCTATCCAGCCCGTATTTTTACGGTACCAGCGAGCCAGCCAAAATGCTATCCTAACGTGGGAGGGATGCATCCCCGTCTTCGTGAGAAGGCGTCTTTGGAGAGGACTTATATGAGGAACATCAAAAAGGCTGGAAGCGTCAGGCTGGCTCTGTGGACGACGCTCGGAATCGCCTTGCTCGCAGTACCCATCGTCGCACAGCGGAGCCAAACTTCGGCCCCGCCCACGAACAAGCAAGTGCCACTCGTGCGCACGTGCGGCACCGTCGACCCTGACCTCGCGACTCGCCGGGCCATCGAGCAGGCCTTCCGAGGAGACGGCGGCAACTATCGCGACGGGGACAAGTTGATCCGCGTGGACACCTGGTTCCACGTCATCAACATCGGCCCGCTTCCGTCCCAGGGCAACATCCCGCAATCGATGATCGATGCACAATTGGCGGCTCTGAACGCACAGTTCAACACGGGTCCGCAGCGCACCCGCTTCGTGTTCGTCCTTGCCGGCGTCACGCGAACGACGAACTCCGCTTGGTACACGACGACCGGCGGCAGCAACGAGCAGGCGATGAAGGCGGCGCTTCGACAGGGCACGGCCAAGACGCTGAACATTTACTGCAACAACCCGGGCGGCGGTCTCCTTGGTTGGGCGACGTTCCCCTGGTCCTATGCTGGCAACCCGTCGATGGACGGCGTCGTCATCCTGAACCAGTCGATGCCCGGCGGCACGGCAGCCCCGTACAACGAGGGCGACACGGCCACCCACGAGGTCGGCCACTGGCTGGGCCTCTGGCACACGTTCCAGGGCGGTTGTGCCGCTCCTGGCGACGAGATCGATGACACTCCGGCCGAGTCGAGCCCCGCGTTCGGCTGCCCGGTCGGTCGAGACACCTGCCCTGGCGGTGGCCAAGACCCGATTCGAAACTACATGGACTACACGGACGACTCGTGCATGAACCAGTTCACGTTCCTGCAGATGGTTCGCAAGTACGGCATGTGGGACCAGTATCGACGAAACAACTAAGTCGAGATAGACCTGGAAAACGGGCGGCTCGCGAGAGTCGCCCGTTTTTGTTTAGCCGATGGCGGCTCGCAGTTTCGTGGCGTAGTCGTCGATTTGCGCCTTGGTCCGGACCTCGGTCACAGCGACCAGCAGGCAGTTCTCCAGCCCTTTGTCGTACTTACCGAGCGGCAGGCCAGCAAGGACGCCTTCCTTGAGGAGCGCCTCTTGGACCGACTCAGCGTTCTTTGGCAGTTCGATGACGAACTCGCCGAACACCTTGCCGGGGAACTTCACCTTTGCGCCAGCCTCGACGAGTTTCGTAATCGCGTACTGGGTGTTTCGAACTGTGAGTTCGGCCACCTGGCGCATGCCGTTCTTACCAACGGCCGTCATGTACACCGTGGCGGCCAAGGCCATCAGGGCCTCGTTCGTACAGATGTTCGAAGTCGCCTTCTCCCGCCGGATGTCCTGCTCACGGGTGCGCAAGGTCATCGTGTACCCGACTCTTCCCTGTTCGTCCGTCGTCCTTCCGACGATGCGTCCAGGAATCCGCCTTGCGTGCTCCTTCTTGGTCGCGAAGAGTCCGAGCAGCGGCCCGCCGAAGCCCATCGCGATCCCGAGCGGCTGGCCCTCGCCCACAACGACGTCGGCGTCGAACTGGCCGGGAGGAGGCAGGATTCCCATAGAAGTCGGGTCCGCCACGACGATGAACTGTGCGCCGGCCCCACGAGCCGCGTCGTGCGCAGCCTGCAGGTCTTCGATCACGCCATAAAAGTTAGGATACTGGACGATCACACAGGCCGCATCCTCGTTCACTGCAGAGTAGTCCCTTGTTGCCCCGTCACTCGCAGGGATCTCCCTGACCTCGATCCCCATCGACCAGCAATACGTTTCAAGGATCTGCCGATAGTGCGGGTGGACCGCGTGGGACACGTACACCAGGCTCCGACCATTGATGCTGTGGGCCATGATCGCAGCCTCGGCCATCGCCGTGCCACCGTCGTACATAGAGGCGTTGGCGAGGTCCATGTCGTAGAGCTCCGCGACCATCGTCTGGAACTCGTAGATGGTTTGCAGATACCCCTGGGAAGCCTCAGGCTGATACGGCGTATAGGCCGTCAGGAACTCGCCTCGTGAGATGACGGTGCCCACGGACGACGGAATGAACCGGTCGTAGATGCCGGCACCCAAGAAGCAGACCGTCTTGGTCAGGTCGACGTTGCGAAGGCTGAGTTCGCGCAAGTGACCGTAGAGGGCGTACTCGTCGAGCGCTTCGGGAACGTCGAGCGACTTTATCAGGAGGTCTTGTGGAATCTCGATGAACAAGTCTTCGATCGACTTGACACCGATCGTCTCGAGCATCGCCCGGCGGTCTTCGTCAGTGTGCGGAATGTACGGCATCAGTCGTTCAAGGAGGCCGAGTACGCCTCCGCGCTCATCAGGCCGCCGATCTCGTCAGCCGAACCGACCTTCACCTTGATCATCCACCCGCCACCATAGGGGTCCGAGTTGACAAGTTCGGACTGGGCTCCCAGCGTGGAATTGGTCTCAACGACCTCGCCGCTGATCGGCGCATAGAGGTCGCTGACCGTCTTCACGCTCTCGACCGTGCCGAAGGTCTGTCCCTGCTGTAGCGCGCGGCCGACCTCGGGCATTTCAACGAAAACGATGTCGCCAAGTTCGGACTGAGCGTGGTCGGTGATGCCGATCGTCGCCGTGTCTCCATCGACGCGGACCCACTCGTGCGACTTGGTGTATTTGAGGTCGGAAGGGACGTTCAACTCGGGGTGATCTTACCCCTCGGTTTCTGGGCCCGGGTACCTTGCGGACTATGCTTCGCGTGGGCTTCGTGACCCTGTTCCCGGAGATGGTTCTGGGTGCGACGACCCACAGCATCATGGGCCGCGCAGCGGCGTCTGGCCTCGTCGAGTTTGTGGCTTCTAATCCCCGGGACTTCGCCACTGACGCCCACCGATCTGTCGACGATACGAGTTACGGTGGAGGGCCAGGAATGGTCATGATGGCCCCCCTGATCCTGCAGGCCGTCGAGGCGCTGGAGCCATCGAAAGGCGCCGCGATCGTTCTTTGCGATGCGGCGGGAGAGAAGTTCACACAGAAGACCGCCAAGTCGCTGGCTATGCGGGACCAAGTCGTGTTCCTGTGCGGGCATTACGAGGGCGTCGACGAGCGCGTCCGGACGAAGATCGCGACGCACTGCTATTCGATCGGCGACTATGTCCTCACCGGCGGCGAACTCCCTGCCTTGGTCATGGCCGACGCGGTCGTGAGGCTCCTTCCGGGGGCGATTGGCGATCCAGAGAGCCATCGGGACGACAGTTTCGAAGACGGGCTGCTTGGCTTCCCCCTCTACACGCGCCCTGACGAGTTCCTAGGTGAGGCGGTTCCGGACGTGTTGAAGTCGGGAGACCACGGGGCGATCGCCAAGTGGCGCCGAGCCCAGCAGGTACGGAGGACTAGGGTGAACCGGCCCGACCTCCTGCCATGGGCAAAGTTGACCAAGGCAGACTTGGAGCAGCCTTAGCCGAGTGGAGCCAAGCCAGCCCCGCAAGCGTTGAACTGGGAAGGCTCGGGACTCCGAGCCAAGGACTTGGGCCGGTTCAGATATAATCAACCCCGCTCCCTGGGCCCGACCCAGGCAGGCAGGTGCCCCAATGTCCAAACAGGCCATTCTCGACAGCGTCGCTCAAGACCACATCAAGTCCAGCGTGCCCGACATCCGCGTCGGTGACACCGTCAAGGCGCACGTAAAGGTCCGTGAGGGCGGCAAGGAGCGCATCCAGGTCTTCGAGGGCCTCGTGATCGCCGTCCGCAACGGAGGCATCGCCAAGAACATCACAGTCCGCAAGGTGGCCAGTGGCGTCGGCGTCGAAAGGACCTTCCCCGTCCATTCGCCGAACGTCGAAAAGTTCGAAGTGCTCCGCCACGGCAAGGTCCGAAGGGCAAAACTTTTCTACCTCCGCGACAAGGTCGGCAAGGCCGGACGAATCGAAGAGAAGCGCTAAGGGAACCTGGTGGGCTGGTTCGCACCTTTACTCGCCCAGGCCGTGCCGCAAAACGGCGCGATCTATTGGATCGACAAGGTCGCCCGAACCTCGCTCAGCACCATCCTCATCTTCGCCGTAGTCCTCACCGTCGTCCGACTCGCTGTGTTCCCTTACTTGCGAAACACGCCCAAGCACAAGCAAGGCGGTGGGTTCGGCTTCGTACGGTTCTTGAACGAGGGGTGCGATGCGTTGATCTACGCGAGCATCGTGGTGTTCATGCTGGTGCGCCCGTTCGGGATCCAGACCTTTCACATCCCAACTGGCTCGATGCTGCAGACCCTTTACGAGAAGGACTTCATCGTCGCGAACAAGATGATCTACCGCTACACCGAGCCGAAGGTGGGCGACATCGTGGTGTTCCATCCGCCGCTCGCCGCGTTCGGCCCCAACGACCAACCCACTGACTACATCAAACGTCTGGTCGGTGCCCCTGGGGACGTGGTCGAGATCAGGGACATGAAGCTGTACCGAAACGGCCAGCCCGTGGATGAGCCGTATCTGTTCTACAGCGTGCCTGGTTCGGGCTTCTCAAGCGCGTTCCAGCCGCTTCCCAAGGAGGAGTGGCCCTCGATCCTTCACCAACAAGCGGACTTCAAATTGGTGGAAGTAGAGGGAGAAACGAAACCCCTTCTCTACAAGAGCGACGTCGGCAACGCCTCCTTCTTCGGTACTAAGGAACCCTACCAAGACCCCAGGGCGAACGAGTGGATCAACCTCCCGGCGGCACCCGTGCCCGACGGTTACTTCCTGTTCATGGGCGATCACCGAAACGGGTCGTCAGACGGCCGCATGTGGGGCTTGGTCCCACGTGAGAACATCATTGGGCGCAGTGAGTTCGTCATGTTCCCGTTCAGTCGGGTCGGCAAGACCCGCTAGGCCCGAGGGAACCAGAGCCCCTCTCGTTGCCCTTTTATCGTCACAATGTCGATTCGACCCGTCAAGAAGGTCTCTGAGGCCAAGCCTACGCTTGAAGGTGCGGGTGTGCACCTCCATCGCGCGTTCGGGTTCGGTGACACGTCGGACACCGATCCGTTCCTGCTCTTCGACGACTTTCGAAACGAACGGCCCGAGGACTATCTCAACGGCTTCCCCTGGCATCCCCACCGCGGCATCGAGACGATCACCTATGTCTTGGCCGGCACGGTCGAGCACGGCGACAGCATGGGCAACCGTGGCGCCATCGGGGCCGGCGACATCCAATGGATGACAGCGGGGCGCGGGATCGTCCACCAAGAGATGCCTCGCGGAGACGGCGAGGGGCGGATGCACGGGTTCCAACTGTGGGCCAACCTGCCGAGTTCGCTTAAGATGACCACGCCGCGGTACCAGGAGATCACCGCCGCTGAGATTCCGTCCGTCACTGATGACGACGGTACACAGGTCAAGGTCGTGGCGGGCACTTATTGGGGCAAAACTGGCCCAATAGAGGGCATCGCCGCCGATCCGATCTACCTCGACGTCTCCATCGCTCCCGGACAGCGAAAGACGCTTCCGATGGACACGAGGCGCAATGCGTTCGCCTACGTCTTTGCCGGCGCTGGCTCGTTCCTCGACGCCTCCGACCCCCAGCCCATCCCTACCGACATCGTAGGCAGCAATCTTCAGGTGCCCTCGGACGTCAGAAACCGCTCGCTCGTGCTGTTCTCGAGCGGGGATGAGATCACGGTCCAGGCAGGCGAAGAAGGGCTTCGGTTCCTTCTGGTCAGTGGCAAGCCGCTTCGCGAGCCGGTCGCATGGCACGGTCCGATCGTGATGAACACGCAGTCCGAACTGCGCGAGGCTTTCCAACAACTCAACGACGGGACGTTCCTGGGCGAGTAGTGGTGGGCCCGGCGGGATTCGAACCCGCGACCAAGCCGTTATGAGCGGCTCGCTCTAACCCCTGAGCTACAGGCCCTCCAGACTCCATGAGTTTACCAGCGGCCTGTATAATCAGCCGAGCGACACCGAGGTCGCGAGGTGAACGGAAACTTGGCTACGGCGCCATTTGAATCCACAGAGCACGGCTGCTCGTTTTTCAGCAAGGCCCCCGAGCGCATCTTCGTGCCTGAGGACTTCCAGGGCGACGAACGGCTCATGATCGAGACCGCCGAACAGTTCTCACGCAAGGAGGTCTTGCCCGTCCAGGATCGTCTCGACGCGAAGGAGGACGGCCTCATGCCTTCCTTGTTGCACAAAGCCGGTGAACTTGGGTTCTGCGGCGTGGACTCTCCCGAAGAGTACGGAGGACTGGGGCTAGGAAAGAACCTCGCCGCCCGCATCCTCGAGTACCTCTCCCTCAATGGCTCGTTCAGCGTCACGGTCGGAGTGACTAGTGGCATCGCCCAAGTCGGACTGTCGATGTTTGGCACCGACGAGCAAAAGCGCAAATACCTCCCCCGGCTCGCGACAGGCGAATGGATCGGCGCCTATGCGCTTAGCGAGCCCAACAGTGGCAGCGACGCGCTTTCGCTCACGACCCGAGCGGATGAGAATGGCGGCAAGTGGGTGCTCAACGGCACCAAGATGTGGATCAGCAACGCCGCATGGGCCGATTCCTTCCTGGTCATGGCAAAGGTCGACGGCGAGCATATCACGGCGTTCCTAGTCGAGCGCGGCTTCCCTGGCGTCAGCGTGAGCCGTGAAGAGCACAAGCTAGGGTTGCTCGGCTCGTCCACCGCCCGGCTTGTGCTGGAGAACGCCGAGGTGCCCAAGGAGAACGTGCTCCACACGATCGGCAAAGGCCACCACGTCGCCTTCAATTGTCTCAATCTGGGAAGGTTCAAACTTGGGGCGATGTCGCTCGGCCCGGCTCGGGAAGCGATGTTCCAGTGCGCCGGTTACGCGGTGGACCGGAAACAGTTCGGACAGACGATCGCCGAGTTCGGACTTATCCGTCAGAAACTGGCCGACATGGCAGCCCACTACTTCGCTGCCGAAGCGATGCTCTATCGGACGGGAGCAAACGTCGATTCGGCGTTCTCCTCGCTCGGCGGGACGGTCGAGGGCAACCAAAGGGCCGCCGAGTCGTTCTCGGTCGAATGCAGCGCGGTCAAGGTGTTCGCGTCCGAGGCGCAAGCAAGGATCGTGGACGAAGCCCTGCAGGTCTTTGGCGGGTATGGATTCACTGAGGAGTTCCCGATGGCGCGCATCTATCGCGATTCTCGAGTGAGCCGCATCTACGAGGGAACAAACGAGATCAATCGAACTTTCATCGCCTCTCGATTGGTTCGCAGGGCGGCTGACGGCTCGGCAAACACGACCGCGAGCGGAGACTCCTTTGTCAGCGAACTGGCAGGCAAGGCCATCAACAGGTTCGACAAGGACGACCAAGTGAGGGCAGGCGCGCTCAGCGACTTGGTCCTCTTAGCCTATGCCGAGCAATCGGCGCGCCTGCGGGCAAAGCAAGTCGGGGGAACCGCCAAAGACGCTTACGAACGGTTCTCCAACTGGGCCAACTTCCGGGCCGCCGAGGCGTTTCAAGTCGTTACAGGCGAGCCTTGCACGATCCCTGCGCCGTTCCCTGGCCACGTCGACTCGCTTGCTGACGCGGTGCTTTCAAGGCGCGGCCCGCTCTAAACCGAGCGAGCACGAAGCGCGTAGAATCCAGGGATGCTCGGCACACTCGCGCTCGTCCTCGCTATGACCCAAACCAAGGCTCAGGAGATCACGTTCAAGGGCGCGACCAACTTGACCCTTGCTGGCGAGCTGATGTTGCCTGATGGTGAAGGCCCGTTTCCAGCGGTCTTGCTGATGCCGGGTAGCGGCCCCACGGACCGCGACGGAAACCAACTGCCAATCGTCAAGACCGACATCCTCAAACAGATCGCCGAGCGGCTGGCCAGGGACGGCATCGCCACATTCAGGTTCGACAAGCGCCCTGTCCGACGGTACATGAACCAGTGGCCACTTACAGAGACTGACCCCAAAGTGCTAAGCGCGTACTTCTCGTTCGACAATCACGTCGCCGACGTGGCCGCTGCGTACAAGGCCATGACCGAAGCCAAGAACATCGACCCAAAGCGCTGCGCGCTCCTGGGCCACAGCGAAGGCGGGCTGTTCGCAAGTTGGCAAGCACCGCGCCTGAACCCAAAGGCCGTCGTTCTGGCTGGTGCCGCTGGCGACCGAATGGAGGGCGTGCTCCGCTACCAGGTCGGTCGGAGCGTGGCTCAGGCGCCGGCATCCCAAGAGGTCAAGGACGCAATCATCGCGAGCAACGAAGAGGCGATGAAGACAATCATTGAGAAAGGCGCCCTTCCCGAAAAGGTCCACCCAAACTTGGCCGCGCTCTATAACGAGTTCAGCCTGAGCCTAATCCGAAGTTATCTGACGGTCGATCCAGTGGAATCGCTCAAGGACTACAAGGGCCCTGTACTCGTGCTGAACGGCGAAAAGGACATCCAGATTCGAGCCGACGTGGATGCCAAGCGGTTGTTTGAGAACCTGACCAAGAGGCAAGGTTCGAAGCAAGAGCTGTTCGTCGTTCCCGGCGCCAGCCACAACTTCAAGGTGCTCAAGGACGAAAAGGACGCTGGCTTTGAGGGCCCGGTCGCACCAGCCGCGCTCGACAAGATCACGGCCTGGTTGAAAGAAAACCTGAAGTGACCAACCTGAGTGGGCACGAGTTCGAGACGTAAGACGTACCGGCCCCTCGAATCGGTGCAGGGCCTTGGACCCCATTTCGCGCTTAGGCCCAAACATTACGTCCCGAAGCCTTTACAAACGGCATCGCGACGATTAGAATGCGGCAAGTCGAGCCGCCTCTAAGCACACCAACAAACCCAGGTGCGGAACCGCCGCCGCTTCCGTCCTTTCGATGGTTCAACGAGACCGTTCGACTAGGAAGGACACCCCAAAATGGCCGGTAAGGACGCAATAGAGTTCATCAAGAAGCACGAGGCACAATTCGTCGACTTTCGGTTCACAGACCTCTTCGGGGTCTGGCACCACTTCACCATTCCATCGACCGCAGTCGAAGAGGGCATCTTTGAAGACGGCCTCGGATTCGACGGTTCGAGCATCCGCGGCTTCCAGAGCATCGATGAGTCGGACATGCTGCTCATGCCCGATCCGTCGACGATCTTCATGGATCCCTTCGCCCACCACGCGACGGCCGTCATGGTTGGTGACGTCGAGGACCCGATCACCCGCGAGCGGTACAGCCGCGACCCGAGGTACGTCGCCCACAAGGCCGAGCAGTACCTGAAGTCCACGGGGATCGGCGACATCGTTTACTTCGGCCCCGAGGCCGAGTTCTTCGTGTTCGACCGGATGTCCTACCTGAACACGCCGCACTCCTGCTCCTTCACTCTGGACAGCGCGGAGGCGCACTGGAACAGCAACGCCGAGGACGCGCTGGGCTATACCCACCGACCTAAGGGCGGGTACTTCCCTTGCGCTCCGGCGGACAAACTCCAGGACCTCCGCAGCGAGATGGTGTTGATGCTCCAGGAGACCGGCATCGAGGTCGAACTGCACCACCACGAAGTCGGCGCGGCCGGCCAGTGCGAGATCGACGTGCGCTTCAAGCAGATGCTCCCTATGGCGGACACGCTGCAGAAGTACAAGTACGTCATCAAGAACACGGCGGCCCGCTACGGTATGACCGCCACGTTCATGCCCAAGCCGCTCCTCGGCGACAACGGCTCAGGCATGCACTGCCACCAGTCGATCTGGAAGAACGGGGAGAACATCTTCTTCGACCAGAACGGCTACGCGGGCCTCTCCGACTCGGCGCGGTGGTATATCGGTGGTCTCCTCAAGCACGCTCCTTCCCTGCTTGCGTTCACCAACC
>CAZGXW010000037.1:0-26765 GCA_964529975.1 uncultured Fimbriimonadaceae bacterium | reverse complement strand
GGCTGGTTGATGATCGCGGCGAAGTTGTCGACGTTGAGCATGCCCATGTTGCTGATGCTGAACGTGCTGCCGCCCATTTCGTCGGGGTGCAATTTGCCTGCCCTCGCTTTCTCGACCAAGGATCGGACCGCGTCCGAAATCTGGCGCAAAGTCATCGCGTGGGCGTTCTTGATCACCGGAACGAGCAGCCCATCGTCGACTGCTGCAGCCACTCCAACATGCACCGCACCGTACTGTAGGACGTGGTCGCCCTGGAACGAAGCGTTCACTTCAGGCATCTGCTGCAACGCCATAGCACAGGCTTTGACGACAAAGTCGTTGACGCTGACTTTGCCGCTGTCCTCCTCTTTGAAGAAGGACCGGAGCGCCTCGATCTTCTCGACATCGACTTCCACGGTCACATAGAAGTGCGGTGCAGTCTGTTTGCTCTCCTGAGTGCGCTGCGCGATGATTCGGCGCAGGTTGTTGAGAGGAACCTTCTTGTCTTCTCCGGCAGCCCTAACGGGCTGAAAGGACGGAACCTTCGGACCCTTACCGATGGCAGCGCGCACGTCTTCTGCGACGACGCGACCGCCAGGGCCGGTGCCATCGAGCGCGGTCAAGTCGACTCCTGCCTCGCCCGCCAAGCGCTTGGCCAATGGGCTTGCCTTCGTGCGTCCGGACTTTACGGCAGGGGCGAGCGATTGTGGAGCCGGCTCCGACTTTGGCGCCTCAGCCTTCGCCGTTTCGGCAGCGACCGGTGCTGCCTTCTTTCCGTTGCCTTTGCCCCAGTCCCCAGGAAGCGACTCGCCAGCCTTGAGGATCAAGGCGATAGGAACACCGACAGGGACCGTCTGCCCTGGCTCGATCAGGAATCCCGTGAGCGTTCCCGAACCGGGCGACTCAAGCTCTAAAGTGGCTTTGTCGGTTTGAATGTTTCCGATGACCTCACCGGACTTGACCTGCTCGCCGTCCTTCTTGAGCCATTCGACGAGTGTGCCCTCCTCCATCCCGTCGCCCATTTTGGGCATGATCACTTCGGTCATCGCTGGCGGCTAGGATACCTTCGGCGGGTCGGTGTCCTCAGGCTCCTGGGCATCCTCAGCGAACGAGTACAAGTAGAGGGTGCGCCCGTCCGTGAGTTCTTCGACCTCGACCGAAAACACCATGTCTGTCCTCTTCACTCCGCGGCTAAGGCCACGGCCGCCGCGCCGAGGACGCCGGCGTCAGCAATCTTCTCCGCGACCGTGATTCGGCAACTGTCGAACAACGAGGGAATCGCCACGTTCCTCGCTTCGTCGACAGCAGGCTTGAGCAACCAGTCGCCCGCAAGCGAGACCTGGCCGCCAAGAGCGAAGACGTCTGGAGCGAACACGTTGATGAGGCTCCCGATCGCCGTCCCCAAATAGCCTCCCACCTCGCGCCAAACCTCTTGTGCGACCTCGTCGCCTTGGTCCGCCGCTTTGGTGACGATCGAAGGAGTGACCGCGCCGATGTCTCCGTTCGCCAGATCGAGCATCGTTGAGGCGCGTCCTCGAACCAGTTTGTTCTGCGCACGCTTGACGATCGCGTCCCGTTGGCAATACGCCTCGACCGTTCCGTATGCCCCGGACGTACTGTCGAGGCCACCACGCGAAATCACGGTGTGTCCGAGTTCCGCACCGCCTTGGTTGCCGCCGACCAAGACGACGGGGTGGGCGACTTGGCCGTAGAGGCTTGTCGGGCCGAGCACGACACCGCCTCCGATTCCCGTGCCAAGCGTGAGCATGACGAGGCAGTTGGCATTGTTTCGACCAACTCCAAATCGATACTCACCCAAAGCGGCAGCGTTGGCATCGTTCGCCAGCGAGACCTTCATGCCGAGCACTGCCTCAAGTGGCCGGCGCACATCGACGTCTCTCCAGTAGTGCAGCACGCCATCCATCCGCACACCGAAGTTGGGAGACCAGTGCACGACTCCGTCCTTGTCGTTGGCATGGCCCGGAATCGCGAGTCCGACGCGATCGATCCCAGGACCGTACTCGTCAAGACACTCTTTGACCACCTCGGCTACGGCGGTCAGCGTCTGCTCTTCTCCTTCCTCCGCCCGCGACGATCCGCTGGCCATAACGGTCCGAAACGAGCCGTCTGCGGCAACGACCGCCGCACGAATGTTGGTCCCTCCAAGGTCTACTCCGACCACACAGTCCGCTGGCACGCAAGGATTATGCACCGCTGGTAACCTGCGTCCCGCCTGATGACCGACCTTCCCGTGCCGAAGATCGTTCCTCCATTGGACCCCGGGTTTCGCCCAGCAGCGATCGTCCACCGAGCGTTGGCTGCGCACCCTGGAGCAAAAAAAGTCGCGATTGGTCTGCAACGTCCTGACGGGAACGACTCAAGATTTGAAACCGTCGTGGTCAGCGGCGACCCCCTCGGCAGGCTCGCTTTTGAAAGGACAGTCAAGTTCCTACTTTGGCAGCGCGGCGGTCATCGCATTCTCGTCGGAGGGGACCCAGAGTCGGCCGAGCACGTGCGTAGGCTCTATCAAGCAAACGGATCCCGCGCGTTCGACAACGACCTGATCGGAAGACAAGTGTGCGAGCACGAAATAGAAGTCGTCGCTTGCGAGTTCGACGACGTACCGCCGAGCAAGACGCACTCCAAAAGCATTGGCAGACACCTCGAGGGTTGCCGCGTGGGGTTCGACCTCGGAGCGAGCGACCGAAAGGCGGCGGCCGTGATCGACGGCGATGAGGTCTACACGGAAGAGCACGTCTGGGATCCGCGCGGAAACAGCGACCCGGAATACCACTATCGCGAGATCAAGGCGGCGATCGACAGCGCGGCAAGGCATCTGCCCAGGCTCGATGCGATAGGCGGCAGCAGTGCGGGCGTCGTGGTCGATAACCGAGTGATGGTCGCTTCGATCTTTCGGGGGGTCAGCGCGAGCGACTACCCCAAGGCGAGGGACGTGTTCCTGCGCTTGCGAGCGGAGTACGGCGTCCCGCTAGAGGTCGCGAACGACGGAGACGTGACGGCCCTGGCCGGAGCGATGTCGCTCAATGAAGACCGCGTGCTCGGCATCGCGATGGGCAGCAGCGAGGCAGCCGGGTATGTCGATGCGCACGGGAACATCACCGGCTGGCTCAATGAACTTGCCTTCGCACCGATCGACTATTTGCCGACTGCCCACGAAGACGAGTGGTCAGGAGACGTCGGTTGCGGCGTCCAGTACCTCACACAGCAAGCCGTGTTCCGACTCGCCTTACGCGTCGGTATCGACATATCAGGAACTGAGGTCTTGGCTGAAAAACTGAAGATCGTCCAGAACGCGCTCGCTGCGGGACATGAGGGAGCGGCACAGGTCTGGCGGACCATTGGCGTGTACTTCGGCTATGCCATTGCCCACTACGCAGCTTTCTACGATATCGGACGGGTGCTCACCCTGGGTCGTGTCACGAGCGGACAAGGCGGTGAGATCATCCTCGAAGAGGCTAGACGTGTCCTCGAAGTGGAGTTCCCGTCAATCGCCGAGAAAGTCCGGCTCTCACTCCCAGACGAGAAGTCTCGCAGGGTCGGACAGGCCGTGGCCGCCGCATCGCTCCCTAGTCTTTAGACCGAATCCACAACGTCGCGGAACCGATGGGCGTCCTGTCCAATTAACCACATTTACTCCCCGCAAATCGCGGATACTAGGAGCCTGGAGCCCACCCTTGGCATTGAAACCACAGCAAATCGGAGAAACAGCCCAGAAAATGGCCGCAGAAGTCGGCCGTGCGATCGAAGGAAAGGAGGAGACCATCGTCGACTCTCTGCTCGTCCTCCTCTGTGGGGGGCACCTCCTCATCGAAGACGTCCCGGGTGTCGGCAAGACGACCCTGGCCAAGGCCATCGCCCGCACGATGTCTGGCGAGTTCCGACGCATCCAGTTCACCCCCGACCTTCTCCCGAGCGACATCACCGGGTCATCGATCTACAACCAAAAGGAAGGCACGTTCGAGTTCCGCGAGGGGCCCCTTTTCGCAAACGTCGTGCTCGTCGACGAGGTCAACCGCGCGACTCCTAAGACGCAGTCCGCGCTGCTGGAGGCGATGGAAGAGCGACAGGTCACCAGCGATGGCGTGACACGGCGGCTCCCCGAGCCGTTCTTCGTGTTCGCGACACAGAACAACATCGAGATGACCGGCACCTACCCGCTCCCAGAGGCGCAGTTGGACAGGTTCTTCGCCCGCGTCACGCTTGGCTATCCCTCGCGCAAGGCAGAGACCGACATCCTAGAGCACCAGCGGCTCCACAACCCGATCGACGACGTGAAGCAAGTCGTGTCTTTGCAAGAAGTCGTCGACGCCCAACAAGGCGTGCGAGAGGTCTTCGTGCACGAGTCGATCCGCGAGTACTGTGTCGACATCGTGCGTGCGACCAGGGAGAACAGCCAACTCTCGCTCGGGTCATCGCCGCGAGGCTCGCTCTACATCATGCACGCCGCGCAGGCCAAGGCGGCCATGGACGGGAGCGAGTTCGTTCGGCCCGACGATGTGAAGCACGTCGCCCCCATGGTCCTCGGACACCGTCTCATCCTGAGAGGCGAAGTCCGGGCCCGCGGCACCTCGGGCCAGGACATCGTCAAGCAAGTCATCGAGACTGTGCCGACGCCCGTGCCGACCGCATGAACCGATACGCGTCGCTCGCACTCAGCATCGCCTCCATGTTCTTCATGGTGATGGCGATCCTGGTGAATTCGCCCCCGCTCTTTTACATGGTCACCGCGGTCATGGCGACGCTTGGAGCCAGCGCGCTGCAGGCTTGGCTGGCCGTCCGCGCCCTGCGTTTCGAGCGCTTCGCTCCACCAGCAGTGCAAGTGGGCGAACCGGTCACCGTCGAGATTACGGTCTGGAGCGAGCGCCGCATCATGCGACCCCTCGTGACGATCGTGGACAACCTCCCCCGTTCCTTGGTTGCCCAAGGCGTCCGACCGAGCCTTCCTGTGGCGCCTTCCTTCGACCAACCCATCCAAACGCGCTACACATTCAGGCCAATGCGCCGAGGACGATACAAGTGGGGCAGCCTGCGCGTGAGGGGGACGGACGCGCTTGGCCTCATCAATCGCGAGCGCTCGTATCGCACCGACCCGATCGAACTGACCGTCTACCCTGCCCCAATCCCCGTGTCCATCGAGGTCGCTCCCCGCGCCGGTTGGGGTACGAGCGATCTCGACAGCGGACGGGCGAAAGGATCGGGGCTTGAAGTCCGCACTATCCGCGAGTATTCGCCCGGCGACCCGATCCGTTACGTCCATTGGCCGACCAGCGCGCGGAGCGGACGCCTCATGGTCAAGGAGTTCGAGACTGGATCGGGAGTCCACATCAACTTCATCCTGCAGCGGAACAAGGGCAGCGAGATAGGAAACGAGAAGGCGTCCACCCTCGAAGCCATGTGCGGTCACGCGCTCTATCTTGCGGAGCAGTACTTGCGTGCTGGAGCGGGAGTCTCCTTCCCAGTCCACGAAGACTCCTTGGCAGCGACGGCGCATCCAGAAGCGCGGGTTCGCGAGGTCCGAGACGTCCTGACCGACCTCCAGGCGGACTCGGACAGCCTGATCAGCGAGGACCTCAACAGTGTTCGGCACTCCCTGACGACCGGAAAGACGGTCGTTCTGCTTCTCGCTGCGCAAGACGCCAGGCTTCCCGAGTCGATTATTGCCATCCCAGACGTCCACTTTGTGTGCCTCGTCTACGATTTGGACGACTACAGACAGACCGGCGCGAAGGCGACTGGGCTGGCGCGAGCCGCCGACCCGACGTATCTGGCGCGGCTCGAGGCCGCAGGGTCCGAGGTCCACGTCATGCCCAAAGTTGAGAGGCTCGGATGAAAAAACTCGACGCAAGGCTTGGACCGATCGACCATGTCTTGGCCGCACTCGCGTGTCTGCTGGCCGTGTACTCCATCGGCATGAGCCTCAACAGCAGTGGGATCGCCACGTTCTTCACGGTAGGGATCTTGTTGACTGCCACGAGCGGCTATGCGATCGCGAAGCAGGTCCGTGGGACCAAGATCGCGAACTATGACTGCTATTTTTGGGCGGTCGCGGGCGCACTTACGACGGGCCTCGTCAACGTGCTCAATGGCCTCTTGCCAGACGAGGGGTTTCCGTTCGAACTGCTCGCTGCAGCCGTCCTATGCTGGCTCCTGCTCGTCGGGAACCTCTTCGCGTGGCGTGACCAGACGCTGCTCTTTCTTTCCCTTCCGTGCATCGCGATCTTCGGACTCGTCGGTACGTTCGACACGTTCAAGTTGGCGACCGTGCTCTTCTTCTTGTTCATGTTGACGATCGCGCTCCTATACGCGCGCATCCATCAACGGGCGATGATCGAGCGGGCCAAACACTCCGGAGTCGACGAGCCTGAACTCTTGCGGCGAGGGCCGTGGAAGTGGATGGCCGGACCAGAGTGGGCGCTCGCCTCGGCGCTCACCATCGTCATGTTCAGTTTCATGGGCGGGCCGGTCCTGCAAATGTCACTCAAGAACGTCGCCGGCCGAGTGACCGTCTCTCTGCCCCAGACCCGTACGCCCAACAACCCGGGCGTGAACCGAAACGTCCGGTCTGACGTTCGCATCGGCACCGGACCGGTCAACCTCTCAGACCAACTCGTGTTCCGGGTCAAGGTCGATATGCCGAGGTACTTCCGGCTGAACTCCTTCTCCGCGTACACAGGTGGAGGCTGGAGCTCGACCCCGGTCAGTCTTCCGCCGAGCAGTCCCCTGATCACTCGGTCGCCCGAGATTTCGGAGGCCAATGTCGGCCCCAACGGCGGATACCTTGTTTGGCCCGGCTATTCCGCACCACCCCAAGAGCCGATCACGGACGGTCGCGTCATCCCGTTCACAGTCACGGACTCTCAGACCTACTATCTCAGTCTTCTGTCGCCGGGGCCCATCGTCGAAGTCACCGAAGATCCTGCCCGGTTCACTGTCGGCACACAAGGGATCATCAACATTGAGAAGCCGCTCGAGCCGAGCGAAGAACTCGTCGCCTATGCCCTCGTCGCCGTCGGCAGTCCTGAGAACAGGCGCGCCGTACTTCCGCCCGCTCTCCAACCGATCAAGCAGATCTACCTTAACAAGGACCGAGTTCCGGCCCGCGTGCGAGACCTGGCTTACCGAGTGACGGCTGAGGCAGAGACCGACTTTGAAAAGGCGATGGCCATCAAGCGCGAGATTGAGAAGCGCGCGAAGTACAACACCGAGGCCGCCGGCATCCCGCGCCAATTCGATCCTGTCGACTACTTCCTCTTCGAGTCGCAAGAGGGCTACTGCGACCTCTTTGCGAGCAGCATGGCCGTGATGGCCCGGTCTGTGGGGCTTCCCACCAGGTACACGATCGGCTACATCGTCAATTCGCCAGAACGGGACGAGGACGGCTACTTCACCATCCGCGGTCGCGACTACCACGCCTGGTGCGAAATCTACTTCGAAGGGCTGGGATGGGTCGCCTTCGACCCGACCGAGGGCGCGGTCCCGGTCGACGGCGGCGAGCGGGGCGGGAGCGAGAAAGGCACACCCTGGTACCAGTCGACGGCGTTCAAGACCGCTCTGGGCGGACTTGTCGTGATCGGGCTGGGAATCCCCGTGTATCTCATGCTCCTGCGACAAGCGAGGACACCCATCGCGATGACCGGCAAGACGGTCAGCGAGATCGCACGCCTGCACACCAACTTCAACCGAGCGATCGAGAAGCACGTCGGCTCGCCGAAGCGGTTTAGCCAAACCACGCGAGAGTTCGTCAACCTTGTCGGTCCAAAACTTGGCCCTGCCTCGGGCAAGGCGGGAGAACTGGTCGCGTGGTTCGAACATGCGATGTTCTCGCCTGCCCTGCCAGAGAAAGAGGAGATCTCTGAGGCCTCGGCCAAGATCACGGACCTCCGCAACGATCTGAAGAAGCACAAGCCATAATCGGTCAGTGGCAAAGGCGAAGGACAAGGACAAGATCTTCGAGGCTCGTTGCATCCTCTTGGGCGGCGACGAGTCGGTCTTGCGGTCGGACGCGCTGAAGCGCATCCTCGCGCACTTCACCGTTGCAGGTGAAAACCTCGAGTACGAAGAGTTCAAGGCCGACGCCGTCCCGCCGATCGAGTGGGTCGCACGCGCCGGCGTTTATCCCTTTCTGTGCGAGCGAAGGATCGTGGTCGTCCGCAACCTCCTGCGCGTCGATCCCACGGACGAATGGGACGAGAAGCCGAAGTCTAAGGACCATCCCTTCGTCAAAGAACTTGTCGCCCTTCCCCCTACGGCACTCTTGGTGCTGGTCGCCGACGACGAGCAAGGCGACGACGACAAGCAGCGCCGCCTTGAAGGGGTCGCACGTCGTTGGACCGACATGGCCCTGACCGCCAACGCGTACATCGAGGCGCCCTCGACCGATCGCAAGGAGGTCATGGAGACGCTCCGCAAGACGGCCAAGGAACGCGGAAAGCACATGACTCCCGTCACGGCCACGCTGCTCACGGAGATGGTCTCGGGGAGCCTCTCTCTCGCACTCGCCGAACTCGAAAAGTTGGTGCTCTACGTTGGAAAGAACGAGGCCATCACCGATTCCGACGTGAAGACGGTCGTCGCGCCGGAGACCGAGTACAACGTGTACCAACTCATCGACGCGGTCGTCGCGGGCGACAGCGGCGCAGCGCTGAAGCAACTTCGCATCTTGATCGGATCGCAAAGCAAGATCGAGGGCCAGACTTTCAGCAGGATCATGCCGACGCTCTCCCGACAGTTCCGCGTGATCTGGCAGGCTCGCCTGTGCGTCGAGGACGACAGCCGATCTGGATCGCCGTCGCCGCGCGTCCTGGAGATGCTGCCATCAAAGCCGCGCATTACGGATGAAAAGGACTGGGCCCAGCAGCGGGCAATGCGGGCAGCGAGAAGGCTGTCGCTGCCGCAGATCAGAAGGGTCTTCGCCGAACTTGCCCACGCGGACGCGAGCCTCAAAGGAATGGGAGCCTCGTTCTCCACGCAAGAGACCCTCGAAGAGATGGTCTTGCGGATGGCTTCCGTCTGCCGGAGCAACTAGCGCACTTCCCCGCCCGAGCGGGGAAGTGCGCATCCTTCCCTATCGGACTTCCAGGCTCACGCTCTGCGTCTTGCCGTTGACCGTGACTTCGACCTTGTACGTGCCTTTGGCGATGTACGTCGGCCGAGAGTATGGGTCGGCAAGCGCTTCCGCGAGCGTCTTTGGATTGGCCACTTTGTTCGGGCCTGCCGACTTTCGCGGTGTGAGCATGGTGCCGATCTGATAGGTGTTCCAACCAGGGTTGGCGTCCAAAGTCAGTTCTTTCACCGCCTTCCCGTCTGCGTCGACCAGTTTGATCGTCGCCTTGCCTGCGGACTTTGACCAGAACCGACCGTTGACCATCGGCTCGTTCGGCTCGCTGCGGTCATAGATCGGTTTGCGATCGAAGCCCCAGTTGTCGCGCCCGGAAAGAGCGTTGACGTCGTACACCTTGAGGTCGGTGTTGAGGAGTTCCTCAGTCGCTTCGTCGAGCGGCTCCAGGTCGATCACCCACACGCTGCGTGAGTGCGTCGCGATGACCATGTCCTTGGCCTGCTCCTGGATCACGAGGTCGTGGACAGGCGCGTGCGGCAACCCGCCGCCGTAGACCATCCAAGAGGCCCCGCCGTCGATCGAGACGTACACACCCATGTCCGTGCCCACGTAGAGCCGCTTCGGGTCTGTGGGATCCTCGCGGATCGTGTTCACCGGCTCGAACGGAAGGTTGGCCGCGATCGAGGTCCACGTCTTTCCAAAGTCGGTCGACTTCCAAACGTAGGGCGTCCACTCGTCTTGGCGATAGCCGTTCTGTGTGCAGTACACGGTGGCTGCATCGTGCTTGCTGGCGATGATGCGAGTCACCCATCGCTCTGGCGCAGGCGTCGGAATGGCTTCCCATGTGACGCCCCCGTCCTTCGTCATTTGCACGTTCCCGTCGTCGGCGCCTGCATAGATCACTCCGAACTTGAACGGGCTTTCGTCGAGAACCGTGAGCGTCGAGATCGGCACGTTGCCGCCTTTCTTCTGCTTCGTCAGGTCCGGGCTGATCGTCTCGAACGTCCGTCCTTGGTTGAACGAGCGGTGGACGTGCTGCGAACCCAGGTAAATGATGTCCGGGTGGTGCTTGCTGATCAAGATCGGCGAGATCCAGTTCCAGCGAAGCCCACGGCCTTGGGGCCGGAGCGACCACCGCTGGTTGGTCACCGAGTTGAACGCGCTGAACGAGCCGAACTGTGATGACACGTAGATTTGGTCCCCGCCGTTGCGCGGGTCGACAGCGATCATGCTGCCGTCTCCGCCCCCGACGGTCTCCCAGTCGGTCAGGTCGTTGATCCCGGGACGATAGTTGCTCGGGCCGCGCTTCGTTCCGTTGTCCTGCATGCCGCCGATGATCCGGTACGGCGTCTTGGTGTCTACAGCGATCGTCGTGTACTGCCCGACGGAGATCGTGTTCAGGTGGCGCCAGGTCTTGCCCTTGTCCATGCTGAGGTAGGGGCCGCCGTCGTTGCCGTCGATGATCCGGTTTGTGTTGCGAGGATCGATCCAGAGACAGTGCTTGTCGACGTGGTTCCGGTTGTTGAGCGGCGTGAACGAGACGCCGCCGTCCGTCGAAACGAGGTTCCTGAGTCCCGTCGTGTAGATCGTGTCGGCGTCCTTGGGATCAGCCGTGATGCGTCCCGAATAGTAGTTCATTTGGTCACCGACGGAGGCCCTGCGCTCCCATGTGCGACCGTTGTCCTTGGTCACATAGATGCGGTAAAGGGTCTGCCTGAGGGCGAACATGTTGGGGTTGCGCTCGAGCATCATGTTGCCGAGTGCGACTTGATCGAGCGAACCGTCCTTGACGCGCTTCACAACGTCGTCCAGGTTCGCGCTCGTCGGGATGCGCGAGCGCAAGAACTCGCGCAACTTGTCCTCGGGGACCTGCTTGAGCAGGTCGCTCGACATGCGCCAGAACCGCCAGACCGTGAGTTCGCCGTCGGGAACCCTCTCGTCGTCCCACTGGGTGTCCTGGTCGCCTTGGTAGGTGTCCATGTACACGTACACGCGGTTCGGGTCCGCAGGAGTGACGGCGAGCCCGCCGCGGCCGGCTGCGTAGTCCTTGGGCAGATCGTTGACGATCGTCCAAGTCTCGCCAGAGTCGGTGGACTTGTAGATTCCTCCGCCAGGGCCAGACTCGGCGATGTTCCATGCGCGCCTGCTACGTCCCCACATCGCAGCGTACAGGACCTTGTTGTCGTTGGGCTTCATCACCAGGTCGATGGCGCCCGCGTACTCGTTGATCGAGAGCACGTGCTTCCAAGTCTTGCCACCGTCGGTGGTCTTGTAGACGCCCCGGTCGCGACCCTCGCTGTACTGACCGCCCATCGCGGCGACGTATACGACGTTGGAATTGCGCGGATCGATCACGATGCGCCCGATGTGCAGAGTGTCGGCGAGGCCCATGTGCTGCCACGTCTCGCCACGGTCTGTGCTCTTGAATACGCCAGTTCCCGTGTAGTGCGTGCGCGCCGAGTTGTTCTCGCCCGTGCCGAGCCACATGGTTTTCCCGTCGTCGGTGACGTCGAAGTCGCCGATCGCGAAACTGCTGTACTTGTCGAACAACGGTGTCCAAGTGATGCCGTCGTCCTCGGTGCGCCACAGGCCGCCTGTCGCGTAAGCGATGTAGAGCGTCAACGGCTCGGACAACGGGCTCTCGATGTCGACGACTCGACCGCCCTGCTCCTCGCTTCCCACGCTCCGCCAAGGGACGCTCTGGAAAATGGAGTCCTTCTCCATCTGCATCCGCTTGTCAAAAGCCTGAAGCCGGATTGCTGCAGGCATAGGGCGCACGATCGGGAGGTTGTGCTCCTTGAACTCGATCTCCTTGCTGGGAGGCTCCTGGACGGGAGGCTTCTGTTGTGCCTGGGTCGTCAGGACGACGAAGGCGAGGACGCTGCTCAACATACTGGTTCGGAGTATGACCAATCCGACCGGGCGGCTGGAACGTCCAACGGATGCTAAACTAGGAGTCCAGAAGTGGTGACTGCCGCCGTTCTCGCGATTGCTGCCTTTCCTGCCCCGTTTGGCCAGGACGCGCTGGCGAAGTACGGCCTTTCGCCCAACGTGCGGCTGACCGCCCAAAACGGCAAGGCCACCTTCGCCCAGAACGAGTCGATCGAGATTGTCGGTCTGAGCGACTTGGCTGATCCGACCGGGCTCGTGTACGGGCTCGACCTCTCTCCCGTTTCCCGCCCGAACGAGAACTTCTTTTGGAAGACGCTCGACCTCGTCAAGGACGAGCGCACTCTCGTCGATGTGCGCGCCGAGTACGCGCAGGACAAGGACAAGCGCACGTTCGCGATGGTGTTCCGGCTCTCGCCGACGCTTACCCGCGCCAAGGACATCCCCGCAGACATGGGCAAGACGTACTCTCCGCTGCTCTCGACGACGCGCAAGCCGCTGCCCGAGGACGCGGACAAGTCGATCGGCGAGGCGCGGATCCTCAAACCGCTGTTTCCGAAGGATGTGGTGTCGTTGGTGTTCGACTTTCGGCTCGAGGTTCCTGGCGGCACGTGGGTGACTCTGGCCGAATGGGCGTTCGGACCGGAGACCTCTCTGCGTGGCGGCGATTTCTCGGTTATGCAACGCTATCAGGACTTCTCGGACTTTCGCGAGATCAACGGCGAGCGCAAGATCATCGACTACAAGGGCTACTACTTCACGTTCACTCTTCCCGAGGCGCTGCGCGAAATGGAACTCGAGGTGGTCACGAACGACCCGGCGGCGGACTTGCCGCTCCTGCCCCAGGTCGTGACGCAACACTTTCGCGGTGAGGAGGTCAACAAGGACTTCAAAGGACAAGACCTGTTCCTGGTCTATGGGCTGCGCACCGGGAGCGCGGCGCGCAAGTTCACCCTCCGAGCCCGGCCCAAGCGGTTCGTCGAGTTCAAGGCGATCCCATTCAAGCGCGGGTAGGAACTCGCCGTTTTTCACGTTTTGTAACGGGAACTCAGGTTCAGCGAACGGGCAGAAAACGCGAAGTCACGATTCTTCGCGTTTCTTGAACACTCCATTCGAGGACTTGGCGCTTGATTGGCCTGTAGAATTGTTCTACCAGACATGAGCGAACTGAACGACTTCGTCCGGGAGGCCCTCAAGGTCGGCAAGTCACGCGACGACGTGCGAAGTACCTTGGAGCGGGCAGGCTGGCAGCGGGACGAGGTCGACGACGCGCTTGCGGCGTATGCCGAAGCCGACTTCCCCATCCCTGTCCCCCGTCCGAGGCGTTATGGGTCCGCCAAGGACGCGCTGCTCTATCTTGTGACGTTTAGCATGCTTTATGCGAGCGCGATCCCTCTCGGCGTGATCCTCACTGCGCTGATCAACCTTGCCGTTCCTGACTCGGTACACGATCCAGACCCGGTCACGCGCTGGCAGCACGAATCGATCTTAGGGAGCCTTGCTAGCCTGATCGTCGCGTTTCCAATCTATGTGTTGTTGACGCGCTCACACATCAAGCGCTACCCGGTCGATCCGGGCCGTCGCACGTCAGTGGTGAGGAAGTGGCTGACCAGCCTTACGATGTTCGGCGCGTTCTGCGTGTTCATCGGGTTTCTTATCGGCCTGATCTACAGCGTACTGACCGGCGAAGTCGCGCTGAGGTCGTTCCTGAAGTCGATCGTCGTGCTCGGGCTTTCTTCAGGCGTCTACGTGTTCTACAGATGGGAACTGAAGATCGGCGAAGAGGACGACGCATGAAAGGCGTTCCGCTCTCGATCAAGGTGATCAGTTGGCTCGCATGCCTGGTGGTCCTCGGCACGATTGTGTGGTCGATCATGGTCGTTGGTGGCCCGGAGACGCTGCGCGCCAGGCGGGCGGACGACAACCGCATCAACGACCTGGGGTCGCTCAGCAATGAGATCGATCGGTACTATCAGCGCTTCGACAAGGTTCCTCCGACCCTTGAGAACCTGCTCAACCGGGAGACCTACCTTACGGAAAAGGCGTTCATCGACTCGGAGACAGGTGCCAAGTATTTGTACGAGCCCGGCGAAGGATCGAAGTATCGCCTTGGCGCAGTGTTTGCCCGCGACTACGACGAAGGAAACGACGGGTTCTACGGCGACAAGCGGTTCCGAGGGTACAAGAAAGGCGAGTACTGGTTCGACCTCGACGCGAAATCTAACCTATAGGCGCGGGTCGGCTGGTACATTGGGGCCTGAGGTTTGCGGGAATGAAGCGTTACCGCCTGTTGGTTTTTGTCACTGTCGTTTGCCTTTCGGCCTTCTTTGTCGCTGTGGTGGCCCAGACCAAGGTCGGGCAAAAGGGAAACGTGTTCTCCGGCCAGTTCAACTCGATGGTCGCGGACTTCTTCGACCAGGGCTATGCGGAGACTGTCCACGTCCTGCGCACAGACGGAGGTCGGGACTTCGAGGTCGTGTTCGCCGACGGCGTGGAGCCTCCGCAGCCTGGCATGGTTGTGACTTTGGCCGGTCGCCAAGTCAACGGGACGATCTATGCCGACGCCGTGACGAGCGCGACTATGCCCGTCGGTGGCCTGCCGAACTCGCCCATCGGTGAGCAGCGGTTCGTGATCGCGCTGATCCGGTTCCAGAACGACCCACCGGGGAACGAGAACGTCACGATCCCGCAGGTGCAGACCCAGATGTTCGACCCGGACTACTCGGTCGATGACTGGTTCGACGAAGCGAGCTACGGCAAGACGTTCGCGACCGGGGACGTGTTCGGCTGGTTCACGTTGCCGATGGACCGCGCGTGCAACGCGAGCCAGTGGCGGTCGCTCGTGATCCCGATGCTCGACCAATTGACCGACTTGACGCAGTACAACCGGCTCTACATCATGGTTCCGCAGGCCGGTGGCTGCTCATGGGGCGGGCTGGGCACGCTCGGCACAAACACGTTCAGCACCAACGACGGTCAGTGGACGGTCACGACTTCTTGGACGCGAAGCGAGTATTTCAATGAGACTCTGACCGATCCGCGCGGTGCGGTTTTCGTGACGGCGCACGAGGTCGGGCACAACTTTGGACAGAACCACGGCGAGGGGATGACGTTCAACAACAACCGCGCGATGGGGCCGTTCAACTGTGACGGTTGCGAGAGCACGGTGACGGCGTACGCCGATGCGCACAGCGCGATGGGCGGCAACTGGCGGCCTGGCCACCACAACGCCGAGCACAAGCGGAACATCAACTGGTTCAACCCAGGAAACATCTTGGAGGTGACGCACTCGGGCACGTACGACATCTCGCCGTACGAGACCAACACGTCTTCGCCGATCGTTTTGCGGATACTGCGCGGATTCTCGGCGCTCGGCAACCGCAACGAGTGGCTGTTCGGTGAGTGGCGCCAGCCGATCGGATACGACAGCGAACTGAACCACATGAACAACGCGGCGTACAACGGGCTGTTCATGCACTGGGACTATCGCACGAACACGTACGGCTACAACTTGGACATGACGCCGGGCGACAGCGAGATGCGCAACGCGCCGATCCCGAACGGCACGACGTGGAACGACCTCTACACGAAGTTGTCGATCAACCCCGTGGGCGTGGTGAACGGCAAGCTTCGCGTGAACGTGACGATCGGCGAGCCTGTGCCCGCGACTGGCCTTTGGGTCGTGCGCGGGACGCCGCTGAGCGGCGGACAGGCCGAGATCAACGCGAGCGACGACCAGCACTTTGCTGTGCGGGCGGGTGTCACTGGGCATCGTTCTGAGCCGCCTGTCTGGCTGGAGTTTGAGGGCACGCACCTCGGGCCGACGATCGGCGCGCTGCGTTTCGAACTCGAGGCGCGGTGCAACACGGTGATCCGGCAGCGCGTGCGGCTGTTCAACTGGACGACGTCGGCTTGGGACACAGTGAGCGACCGCGACGCGACGGTGACGGACTCGTTCGTCGAGGCGGACATCAACACGAACGTTTCGCGCTATGTGCAGGCTGGCACCGGCCGCATGATGGCTCGTGCCGAATGGTTCCTCGATCGTCCGACGATCGTTTGGCCGTTCACGGTGAACGTGGACGAAGCGCGCTGGAAGGTGCTGCGGTAGGGCGCGGACAGGGTCGCGACTTCATCGTAACAGGTGTAGCGGCACGCTTCCCCGGCTCGCGAGGACGCTCGCCCTCCCGGCGCAGGCTGAAGCCTGCGGCTACGGTGCAACACTTATCGTGCGACGGCGAAGGGCTTGAACGCGGCGTCGATGGCCTTCTTCTGCTGATCATCCAGTTTGACCAGCGGTAGGCGCACGTCCTCGCAGTCGAACCCGTTGCGCGAGAGCATGTACTTGATCGGCGTCGGTGACGGCGCCGAGAACACAGCCTTGATCAAGTCCACCAGCCGGTCGTTCGCCTGCTGCGCCTTCTTGAGGTCGGTGCCTGCGCACTCGATCACGGTCTTCAAGTCGCGGCCAGCGACGTGCGCGGCGACAGACACCAGGCCGTGTCCACCGACCGCCATGATCGGAAGCGTGAGACCGTCGTCTCCACTGTACACGCGGAATCCGTCGGGCGCTTTTGCGCATACCTCGGTGATCTGGGCGAGACTTCCACTCGCCTCTTTGACCGCGACGATGTTGGGCACGTTCTCGATCAACGTGAGCAGCGTCGAGGTGTCCAGATTGATCGCGCTGCGCGGCATGATGTTGTAGAGCATCACGGGCAGGCCGGTCTCGTTGGCGACCGCCTTGAAGTGCGCGTAGAGGCCCGCCTGGCCCGGCTTGCTGTAATACGGGTTCACGAGCATGATTCCATGCGCGCCGCGCTTCTCGGCTTCCTTAGCAAGGTGGATAGAGTGCTTTGTGTCGTAAGTGCCCGCGCCGAAGACGATCGCGGCCTTGTCGCCGACTGCATTGAGAACCTCGCTCAGGAGAGAGAGTTTCTCTTCGTCGGTGAGGGTCGGAGACTCGCCGGTCGTGCCACTAACGACGAGGCCGTCGTTCTTCTGCTCGTCGACGAGGTGGTTCGCTACGCGCGCTGCCTCTTTGTAGTTGACCGTGCCGTCGGCGTGGAACGGCGTGAGCATGGCGGTCAGCAGCCGCCCCCAGTCCTTTGGTCCGCGGAAGTCAGACATTGTAGGGATAGGTTACTCGGGATTGCTCGGGTTCGTCCGGGTTGGTTCGGGGAACTTACTTGCCTTTGGCCAGTTTGACGATCTGCGCCGCGACCTGCTCGGCGGTGACGCCGAACGACTCGATGATCGTGGCATCCTCGGCAAGCATTAGC
Source organism: uncultured Fimbriimonadaceae bacterium (assembly GCA_964529975.1). Classification (GTDB taxonomy): domain Bacteria; phylum Armatimonadota; class Fimbriimonadia; order Fimbriimonadales; family Fimbriimonadaceae; genus JADFMN01. The sequence goes on along the minus strand of CAZGXW010000037.1, from coordinate 9,536 downwards.
GGGGAGTCGTCGCGAGTGTAGTCGCGGTGGTCGCGGTTCACCACGTCCTTGACGACCTGCTGCAGCGTGTTAGACTTTGTCTCCAGCCACCTGCGGCGCGCGCGCTCCTCGATGCTTGCGGTGAGAAAGACCTTGATCTTGGCGTTCGGTGCGACGACGGTCGTGGTGTCGCGCCCTTCGAGGATGCAGTCGCCCTGCTTGAGGATTGCGCGCTGCCGCTCGACGAGCACGGCCCGCAACGGCGCGTAGGAGCTGATCTCACTAGCGCGCTGTCCCACTTCGAGCGTACGAATGGCCTCTGTAACGTCTTCGCCGTCGAGCAGGACGCGCTGGGGGTTGCCCGGCTGAAAGACGATGCTGGTGCCTCTCGCGATCTCGGCGATCTGCTCCTTGCTCGTGATCTTCAGCCGCATCGATTTGAGGGCGATACAGCGGTACATCGCTCCCGTGTCGAGGAGTTTGAGGCCGAGTTTGTCCGCGACGATCCGGCAGACGGTGGACTTCCCTGCACCTGCGGGCCCGTCTATGGCGATCACGAGGTCTTCTGGCACGTGCGGGGTTGTACCCCGGCGCAGGCTACTCTGTCGTGCTGACGACCGATGCAAGGCGTTGGAGTTCGCGCGAGAGTTTCGACGCGCGGTCCGCATCGACCCTCGACATGAGTTCCGCGACCTTTTTCTTTTGCATGAAGTAAAGGACCTGGGCGAGTTCCGCGTCGGAGTAGGTCTCGGTGATCGCAATGAGTTTGGGGACCTCGATCTCGTCCCAGTACTTGGCAAGCGCCTTTGCGCCTTTCACGGGGTCGCGCGCCGGTTCTGAAGCGTGTTGGGTGGTCACAGTCACGGTCGGGCTCTCGGTCTTGGGCTGCATCGACGGGTCTTGGATCGGCGTGTCAATGCCCGTCTTCGTTGCTCCGGCCGGCGGCTCAATCTTCTCTTCCTCGACGGAAGGCTCTTGTTCGGTGGCCGGTTGCTCATCGCCCTCGGTGTAGAGCGCGTTTGCCTTTGTCTCCGCCTTCTTAGGTGTGATTCCGGGGATCGGGACGATGCCCATGAACCCTGCGCCGATGATTCCGCCGACGAGGAGGATGGGAGTGATGATGAAGAGGGCTTTCATGTTAGTGCAGAGTGGTTAGCCTTGGATTTGAAACTGCTCGGTCATTCTGGGGTGCCGCCGAGTTCTCGGGCGCGTTGGAGGACGTCGCGGACGTATCCGGCGGACTCGGGCGGAATCCCGCCGACCTGCTTGACCGTTCCCGGGCCTGCGTTGTACGCGGCGAGCGCGAGGTCAGTCTTGCCAAACTGGCGGATCATTTGCGCGAGGTAGCGCGCTCCGGCCTCGAGGTTTTGTTGAGGGTCGAAGATGTCGGTCACGCCTAGCGCGGCCGCAGTGCGGGGCATGAGTTGGGCGAGCCCTTTCGCCCCAGCGATGCTGACGGCGTTCGGGTCGAAACTGCTCTCGCGTCCGACGAGGGCTTCAAAGAGCGCAGGGTCGAGCCCGGCCTTGTTCGCCGCGCTCAGGATGAGCGCGCGGATGTTTTCGGGCGCGCCGGAAGTTGTCCGCTCGACGCCTTTGCCGAACGGGTCGAACGGCCGGATGGGTCCGTCGAGGATCTCGCTGAAGCCGGGGCGCGGTCCGGGCATCGGGTCGTTGACGCGGAGATCGCCTGTTCGCGGCGAGAGCGTTTCGATTCGCGACTGGAGTTCGTGCAATCTTTGCAGCGAGCCGTGGAGCCCGCGCATCTTGATGTTCATGAAGCCCTCCTTTGGACCGACCATTCGTCGAGTTCCTTCTGGACCTCGCGCTTTTCTTCGGTCGACCAGAGTTCGAAGTCTTTCTCTTTGAGTTTCTCGAGGGCCTCGGCGTCCTTCTTAAGTTGTAGCCATTTGACGCGCGCGAGCTCTTCTTCGCCCGCGAGCACGGCGGCCGCTGCCTCGAACCCGCGCTTCTCGTCTTCCAGTCGACCAAGGTACGCCTCTTGCGCAAGGCGCTCCTCGAGCGTCGTGTAGTTCTTGCGACCGTGCGCGCTTCGGCGGTCTTTCAGTTCTTCAATCTGCCTCTCGCACTCGATGCGCTTCGCTCGGCGCGAGAGGAACTCGTCCTTCGCCCACTTTTCTTGCAGGTGTCGGTATTCGAGGAGTTTCGCAAGTCGGAACGTGAACTTACGCATTGGTCAGTTTCTCCAGTGCGAGCCTAGTCTGCGTCGATGGGGTCGATTCTGCTCTGTCTTGTCGGAGGAAAGCGTTGATCGCGTCCCACCGGTCGATCGCTCGGTCGGACTTTGGCTGTGAGCCTGGCTTATACGCGCCGACAGACACGAGGTCTTCGACGTCATAGTAGGCGGCGACCAGTTCTCTTAGGTCGTTGGCCGCCTTGACGTGCGCTTGGTCGGTGACCATCGGCATGACGCGGCTGAGGCTGTTCAGCGAGTCGATGGGCGGGTAGTGGCCCCGGCTCGTGAGTTTCCTGCTTAGGACGATGTGGCCGTCGAGGATCGCGCGGCACGCGTCGGCGATCGGCTCGCTGGTGTCGTCGCCGTCGACAAGGACAGTGTAGACCGCCGTGATCGCTCCCTGTGGCCCGCACCCGGCGCGCTCCATGAGTTTGGGGAGCAGGGCGAACACGCTCGGCGTGTAGCCGCGTGAGGAAGGGGGCTCGCCCACGGCAAGGCCGACTTCGCGCTGTGCCATCGCAAAGCGCGTGACGCTGTCCATCATCAGCATGACGTTGAGGCCCTGGTCGCGGAAACTCTCTGCGATCGCGGTCGCGGTGAGAGCGGCCTTGATGCGAACGAGCGCGGGCTCGTCCGAGGTCGCGCAAATCACTACGCTCCGCTTCAATCCTTCAGGGCCGAGGTCGTTCTCGATGAACTCGCGGACCTCGCGGCCTCGTTCTCCGACGAGCGCGATGACGTTGACGTCTGCCCCGCCGTTCCTTGCGATCATGCCGAGGAGGGTCGACTTGCCGACACCTGATCCAGCGAAGATGCCCATGCGCTGCCCGACGCCCATGGTGAGAAGTCCGTCGATTGTGCGCACTCCCGTCTCGAACGGCTTTGCGATCATGGCTCTTTGGAGGGCGTTGGGCGGCGGAGCGATGACGGGGTACGTATGGTGGTAGTCCAGCGCGCCTTTGTCGTCGATCGGCTCGCCGAGTCCGTTGAGCGCGCGGCCAAAGAGTTGACTGCCGACGGGCACCCGAAGGCACTCGCCGGTCGCTTCGACGAGGCTGCCGGACTTGACACCGGTCATCTCGCCGAGCGGCATCAGCATCACACTGTTTCCCTTGAATCCCACGACTTCGGCGCGAACCTTGGGTGAGCCGGGCTCTGGCTCGATCAGGCACACGTCGCCAAGCCGCGCTTGCGGGCCGTTGGACTCGACCACGAGGCCGACGACCTGCTTGACGCGGCCGAGCACGTTGAATCGCGGCGTCTCTTCGACGAGTCGTGAGGCGCGCGCGAAGAGCGTCATGAGCGTCCTTCCCTGCTCTCTGCCGCGATGCGGGCGAGGTAGTCCTCGACGCGGCCATCGATAAGGCCGAGGTCTGTCTCAAGTTTGCAGCCGAAGCCGATCGACTTGTCTTCGACGATCTCGACGTGCTCGATGTGTGCGAACGCGGCTTTGATCTCGCTGAGACGGGCCTCCATCATGGATGCGTCCTTGGGATTCACGCGGAGTTTCACGCGCTTGGCGTCCGAGACTTCTTCCAAGACGTCGTGCGCGATCTCGACGAGAGACTCACGGCTGGACTCCAGTTCGCGTGCGATCGCTCTTCGTGCGATCTCTGTGGCGAGGTCGGCGAGAGTCTCTTCGGCTTGTTTGAAGAACTGCTCGCGCTGGTGGTCGAACTGGCGGAGCGAAGTATCGATGCTCTCGGCCAATCGGCGCACTTGGTCGGCGTTCGCCTTCTCGAGCGCGCGGGCGCAGTCTTGGTAGGCCTGGAGTCGACCGAGTTCGAGACCCTTGTCGAAGCCTTCTTGCTTGCCGATCGTGAAGCCCTCGCTCCTCCCTGCCTCTCGTCGCGTGTCGCGCGCTGTGGGCGATGCGGACTTTCGGCGCAGGAGCGTCTCGCGGACGATCCCCGCGCTCTTGAGCGTGCCCGTGAAGTCCCCGGTCTTGGAGTCGCGGACGATCTTAGACAAGGATCTCCTCTTCTCCTCGACCGATGCTGATCTCTCCGGCCTCTTCGAGTCGGCGGATGACCGCGACGATCTTTTGCTGGGCCTCTTCGACAATTCGGAGTTTGACGGGGCCCATGTACTCCATGTCTTCCTTGAGCATCTCGACCGCTCGCTCGGACATGTTGCCAAAGATCTTGTCCTGAACGGCCTTGTCCGTTCCCTTGATCGCGGTGGCGAGCTCCTTGATCTCGACCTCCTTGAGGATGGTCTGGATGGCCCGGTCGTCGAGTTGGACGATGTCCTCGAAGACGAACATCATGTTCTTGACTTCGTCGGCGAGTTCGGGGTTGCTCTCAGTGAGGGCTTCGAGGATGAGGCGCTCGGTCGATCGATCGACACGGTTGAGCAGGTCGACGAGCGCCTTGGGGCCGCCGGCCTGCGTCACGTCGTGGTTGATCATGTTGCTGACCTTGGCCTCGAGGACCTGTTCGACGTTGCGGATGACCTCGGGCGGGCACTGGTCCATCATCGCGATTCGCTCGGCGACCTCGACGCGGAGGTCTTGAGGCAGTTTGCTGAGGATCAGGCTCGACTGGGAGATCGGCATGTAGGCGAGCACGAGCGCGATGGTCTGCGGGTGCTCTTCCTGGATGAATCCGAGGAGTTGCTGCGGGTCGGCGCGCTTCAGGAACTCGAACGGCATGACCTGCATCGCGTTCATGATCTTGCGGACCATGAGGTCGGCGCGGTCGGTACCGAAGGCCTTTTCGAGGACGCGCTTGGCGCTGTCGACGCCTCCTTCTGCGATGAAGTCTTGAGCGGTGGCGAGTTCGTGGAACTCGACGATGATCGCCTCGCGCACGTCGGTCGTGACTTTTTCCATGCGGGCGAGTTCGAGCGAGAGGACCTCCACCTGTTCGTCGTTGAAGTGCTTGATGACCTCTGCGGCGACCTCGGGTCCGATGATCGCAAGGATCATCGCGGCCTTTCGCTTGCCGGAGATGCTGGACGTGGGCTTTCTCACCGCATGTCCTCCATCATCCAGCCTTTAAGGAGCATCGCTACGGCTTGGGGCTTTGTCTTGGCCATGTGCTTGATCTGTTCGAGCGGGACGTTGATACGCGCCTGGATCGCCTTGATCTCAGGGTCTTCGGGCATCTCTTCGATGATCCGCAGGGCGTCGTCGAGTTGTCCGCTTCCGAGCGCGGTCGCGAGTTTCTGGCCCGCGTCGCTTTGTGGAGTGGGCATGTCGTGCATGCCCTCGTATTGGATGAAGCTCGGCACGGCAGGCTTTTGCTGCTGGGCTTGCATCGAGAACGGCGCGACGGTCGGATTCATCGGGAGCGCGCCGTGTCCTCCGGCGGGGAGCGCGGCGAGCGTCGGGACGCGGGTCGAGGCGGTCTTGCTCAGCGCTTTGATCACGAGAAAGCCGACGATGACGAGGGCGATGACCGGAAGGAGCGAGATGAGTTGCTGCATCTTCTCGCCGCTTGCGGCTGCCTTCGCGGCGTTCGCGGCTTCGGTCGCGGCCTTCTCGTCGAACTCGACGGCGGTGACGCTGGCCGAGAATCCATCGGTGTTGATCTTGGTGCCGAGGTAGTCGTTCGCGATCTTCTCGACGGCGGTGACGTCCTTGATCGCCTTGCTGTTTGCGAGTATCTGGACGGTCATGGACTTGACTTCGCCTGGCGCCTTGACCGTGTTCTTAATGTGTCGATCGTAATGCGGGTCGGTGACAGACTGGCTGCCGGAATACGAGCCTGGTTGGTTCGTCGCTCCGGCCGAAGTCGTCGGAGCGCGACCGTCCGTGATGTTGGATCCTGCACCAGAGAGCCCGCCAGCGCTGCTGCTACCTGCGCCACTGACGCTCTCGCTAATCGACGTCTCGCGCGGAGCGACCTCATTGGGGAGTTTGTTGTCCTCTTGGATGGTCTGCGCGTCCATATCGAGCTCGACCTGGACCATGGCGATCGTGTTGCCAGGGCCGAAGACGGCGTCGAGTTTGTTGCTGAGCGTGAGTTCGCGTCGGCGCGCCTCGGCGATCTCTGCGGCAAGTTTCTGTCCCGCTCCGTAGCCCGAGTCGTTGAGCATGCTGCCGTCGTAGAGCATCTGGCCAGTGTTGTTCATGACCGAGATGTTCTCGGGAGCGACGCCGGTGGCGTTCTGGACGAGCCGTGCGATGGCCTTGCCCGCGGCAGGGCCGAGGCCAGAGCCTGACTCGACGATGTTGACGGATGCGGAGCCTGGATCGCGCTCGGAGGCGAACGGCGTGTCGTCGCCGACGTTCCAAATGACCTTTGCGGAGGCGACGCCCTGCCAGGTCATGATCGTCTTCGCGAGTTCGCCCTCCTTCGCGGCGATGATTCGCTCTTGCTCCATCTTCGAAGTCGTGCCGAAGGAGGAGCCGTTCAAGAGTTCAAAGCCCTTGGGACCGGAACTCGGAGCGAGGCCTGCTTGGCCGACGAGCATCTCGGCTTCGGTGGACTCGTTGGACGGGACGAGAATCGCTCCACCAGGCTGGACCTCGACGGCTATGCCCTTTGCCCGCAGTTCCGCGACGATCTTGCCCTGCTCTTCTGGCGTGAGTCCGCTGTAGAGCGCCGTCATCTTCGGGCGCGACATGACAAACGCCGTGAGGACGAGCAGGAGGATGAGCGCTGCCGCGCCGAAGACCGTGACGAACCGCTGTGTGCGGTCGGCGATCTCCCACCAATCTTTGACTTTCTGTGCCGCTGTTTCCATAGACAGACCACTGTCCACGGAGCGTCACGCTGCGACTAGACTTGCATGCGCGAGATCTCTTGGTAAGCCTCGAGGATCTTGTTCCTCACCTGGAGTGTCAACTCCATGGCAAGGCCCGCACGCTCCATCGAAATCATCAGTTCGTGAAGCTCCACGTTTTGACCCGTCATAAAGGCGTTCTGCATCTCGGCCGCATTGTTCTGCGTCGAGGAGACCTCCTTGATGACGTCCATCAACATCTTCCCGAAGTCCTCGGACTTGGCGTCCGCGGCGGGAAGTTTCGTGGCCTGTTGTGCGAGGCTTTGGATCGCAGGGTTGAGCGCGCCGATCTTCATGTTTAGACCTCACCGATCGAGAGCGCGGAGCGCATCATGCCCTTGGCGGAGTTGAATGCGGCGACGTTGGCCTCGTAGGCCCTTGTCGCGCCGATCATGTCGACCATCTCGTGGATGGGCTTGACGTTGGTGTAGAAGACGTTTCCGTCCGCATCGGCGTTGGGGTTGCCCGGCTCGCTCTCGCGCCGGAGTTCGCTGAGGTCGTTGGCGACCCGCTCGATCTTGACGCCGTTCTCGTCGCCCGTGAGGATGACGACCTGGCGTCGATAGGCGTCCTCGGTGCGCGTACGCATCGAGTTGGCGTTGGCGATGTTCGTCGAGATGACGTCCATGCGGAACCGCTCGGCGGCGAGGCCGGTCGAGGACGCGCGCATGGCCTGGGAAAGAGTCATTACCTACCCTCCCTGATCACGTTCTTGAGGCCGCGGAAGTAACTGCGGGCCATGTGGGTCGTGGCTTGGAAGCGGAGTTCGTTGTCGCCGAGCTCGTAGACCTCGTGCTCGAGGTCGACCCCGTTCTCGTCGATGCGGACCGCGCCGGACTCCATCGTGACCGAGCCCTCGTCTTCAGAGGGGAGGGTGAGGCCGCGTTCGGCCTGCTTGAGTTCGATGGCGAAATCGACGTCGCGGCGGCGGTAACCGGGGGTGTTGATGTTGGCGAGGTTGCCGGTCAACACGTTCTGGCGCAACGAGAGCCTACTGAGCGATCGCTCGTAGTTCTCAGACTGCGGCCCAAAAAGGTTCTTCAGTACTTGCACGGTCGGTCTGCCCCACCGCGCTTCCGTTCGCTTCGTGGCGCCCGATCCTTGGGCACCCGGTTCCGCACGCGCTGGTGCGGCCCATGAGAGTTCTCGGTAGATTCACCGGGAACTGGAGGGGGTGGGATTCGGGGGTTCGGGAGTTGGCGCGGCCGTTCGTCCTTCGACAGGCTCAGGATGACGGCCGCGCACCCTGGTACGGCTCACGTCCCCCGCTACCCGCTACCCGTTCCTAGGTTCCCTCATAATCCGGGCATGTCAGCCGAGAGCCTCCATGCCGAGGTCGTTCGCAAGTACACGGAGCACATCAACCCGTACCTGGCCAAGTTGATGAACTTCGCGGGGTTTGGGGTCGAAGTCAAGGGTGAAGGATGCTTCATCTACGACCAGGACGGGCGGGCGTACCTGGACTGCCTGGGCGGGTACGGAGTGTTCTCGCTCGGGCACCGGCACCCTCGAGTCGTCGATGCCGTCAAGCGGCAACTCGACACGATGCCGCTCAGCGGCAAGACGTTCTTCAGCAAAAACCAGGCGGACCTTGCGGAAAGGCTTTCGGAAGTGACGCCTGAGCGGATCGAGTTCTCGTTCTTCTCGAACAGCGGAGCAGAGGCCTGCGAGGCGGCGATCAAGTTCATCAAGGCGACGACGGGTCGGTCGAAGATCGTCTCGACCGAGGGGAGTTACCACGGCAAGACGATCGGCGGTCTTTCTTGCACTGGTCGGGCGAAGTACCGCAAGCGGTTCGAGCCACTGATGCCGGGAGTGGAGTTCGTACCTTATGGCGATGCGACGGCTGCGGTTGCGGCAATCGATGAGAAGACGGCTGGAATGATCGTAGAGGCTGTGCAGGGCGAGGGCGGAATCCACATTCCGCCGGACGGATTTCTGCGAGCGATCCGTGAGAAGTGCGACGAGGTCGGCGCGCTGTTGATCGTGGACGAGGTGCAGACGGGGCTCGGGCGCACGGGCAAGATGTTCGCTTGTGAGCACGAGGGCGTTTCGCCCGACGTGATGACCTTGGCGAAGTGCCTGGGCGGCGGCGTGATGCCGATCGGCGCGACGTGCTTCTCAAGGCAGGTGTGCGACTCGATGTTCAGCGAGAACCCCTTGCTGCACACGTCGACTTTTGGTGGGAACCCGCTGGCATGTGCGGCAGGACTCGCGGCATTGGACGTGATTCGGGACGAGGACTTGGTTGCTCGTTCGGAGTCCGTTGGGGCGCGTTTGATGGCCGGGTTGTCTGGGTTGACTTCGAAGTACGACTTGGTGAGCGAGGTGCGCGGTCGCGGGTTGATGATCGGCGTCGAGTTTTCGATGGACGAGGTCGGCGAGTTGACGATCGCGCAATTGGTGAAGCGCGGGATGATCGCGGCATACACATTGAACAACCCGCGCGTGATCCGGATCGAGCCGCCATTGATCATGACGGAGGCTCAGGCGGACCAGGCGGTGGAGACGATGGACGCGGCGATCGGAGAGACGCAAGAGATCCTCTCGGCGCTCGCGTGAGAAGTTCGCGTATTCCCGTTTAAGACGGGAATTGGGGGAGCGATTGGAGGTTCGGCGGTTCGGAGGTCGA
>CAZGXW010000036.1:0-27020 GCA_964529975.1 uncultured Fimbriimonadaceae bacterium | reverse complement strand
GTCTGGTTGAGGGCGTTGGTGTACGAGGACGTGTTGCCTTCGGCGTCGTACGCCCAAGACTCTGTGCTCTCGTCGGGGAGCTCCAGCGTGTACACCTCGCCGCGCACGGTGTAGGTGTAGAGCCGCGAGTACCCGCGGCCGTTCTCCACTTCGGTCACCCAGCTTGCGGCGTTGTACGTGACCGCCTGCAGGTCGCCCCTCGCGTTCTCCGTGCCGATGAGCCGCAGAGCGTCGTCGTAGGTCCGGTAGCCCGTGCGGTCGAGTTCGTCGGTCGCACTGACGATGAGGCCCTCGAGGTTGTACGCGATCGAGACGGTGCTCAGGTCGCTGTGCTCGATGCCGACGGTCCTTCCCCACTCGTCGTACGTGACGAGCGTCTCGTCGCTCGCGGCGTCGAGCACGCTCTCCACCCAGCCGACCAGGTTGTACTCGGCGCTCACTTCTGTCCCGTCGGGCGCGGTGACCGCCGCGACGTTCTTGTACGCGTCGTACGTGTACTCTGTGACGCGCTCCAGGGCGTCCTCGACCGTCAGCAGGTCGCCGTCGCCGTCGTAGGTGAGCGTCGCGACGGTGCGGTCCAGCGGGTCGGTGATGGTGAGCGGCTTGATACCTCCGCCGTCGTAGCCGACCACTGTGAGGTTCTCCAGCGGGTCTTCGACGCTCGTCAGGAAGTTGTTCGCGTTGTACGTGTACGTCCACGTGCGCGAGAGCGGGTCCGTGACCGTGAGCATGTTGCCGTCCGAGTCGTAAGTCGCCGTCCAGACCTTTCCGCGCCGGTCCGTGTACTCGGTGAGGTTTTTGTCCGAGTCCCACTCGTACGCGTCGGAGTAACTGGCCGCGTCGACGGTGGAGACGACCATGCCGAGCGAGTAGTTGTGCGTCGTGTCGTTGCCGAGCGGGTCCTCCATGGTCGCGCTGTTCGACGTGTAACTGAACTCCCACTCGTTGGTCAGCGGGTCGGTGAAACTGGTCTCGCGGTCGTCGCCGTCGTAGGTGAAGGTCCACACCTCCCCTTCCAGGTCCGTCTCGGTCAGGATGTTGTCGTTCCCGTCGTAGGTGAACGTGCGCGTGTACGCGGTGGCGTCGAGGTCCGGGTACGTGATGCCGGTCAGCTGGTCGTAGGCGTTGTACGTGAACTCCCACACGCGGTCGAGCGGGTCCGTGACGGTCGCGATGAGGCCGTCGTCGTAGGTGAACTCCAGCGCGCGCGAGTCCTCGTCCGTGACGGCCGTGATCTCGCCGCTGCCGTTGCGCGAGACGGTGACCGCGTTGCCGAACTTGTCCGCGACGGAGGTGAGCCTCTCTGAGGTGTCGAACTGCAGGACGGAGCCGTGCTTAGTCGTGAGGGTCCAGGTGCCGTTGCCGTTCTTGACGAGCGAGTCGTGGACCCCCGGCGGCGGGACGTAGTCCCCCGCGTCGTACTCGTAGGGGTGGCGGGTGCCGTCGGCCCAGCGCACGATGGCGCTGACGCCCGGGTCCTCGTCGATCTTGATGCCGTAGGAGTGGCTCCACGAGGCGCCGACGTCGTCGAGGTACTCGCCGCCCATCGAGTTGTGGTAGAGCGTGAACGACACGCGCGAGTCGCCCGCGCTCGACCAGCCGGTAATGGGCTGCCTGGTGAGGCGGTTGCCCGTGCGGCTGTTCAGGTCGTTCATGCCGGTGGTGAACCCTCCCGGCCCGCCGCCGCTGGTGCCGCCTGTCGTCGTGCTGCTCGTCGTCGTGGTGCCGCCCGTCGTGATGGTGGCCCCGCCTTCCAGGAAGAGCGGCGTTTCCTCAATGGTCCGCAGGCTGAAGACGACCGCGCTCAGGTCCGCCCATCGGCTGGAGTTGCGCTTCTCCGCCTCTTGCCTTTGGACCTTGGCGAGGCTTTGCCTGAGTTTCGGCGTCCATCTGTCGGTCAGGTGCTCAGGGTCGCGCCAGGGGTGGGTACCGAGGTTCGCGGGTCGTCGCGCGTCGGTGAACGGGCCGGGTCGCGGCTTCATGCGCTGGACCGCCTGCTCGATGGCGTCCTTGCTGGATCCGAAGATCCAGTTGAACCCCGCAGGGGCCGAGCCGTACATCACGGCTGCGCAGAGCGCAAGGGCTACGGGGTTGAAACCCAGGACGACGGAGCTGGTGAGCCGCTTTCTCGACATACCGACCTCTCTCTAACGTCCCCACTTTAGGGCATTTCCTCACACCTGTCAATAGGTTTAGAGGAGGTTTTTTTGAAGTTCTCCGGGCGTTTAAGAGAGAATTAATGCAATCAATCGAGGATTAATGGATGCGAGCCCTGGTGTCCAAGGGATTGAGCATTCTAATGCAGTCGTGAAGCCTTGTGGCTATTCCGTCGACTTCTTCTCTTTGAACTTCAGGCTTTCGCCGTTGATGCAGAAGCGGTTGCCGGTCTTGTCTCGCGGGCCGTCGTTGAAGACGTGGCCGAGGTGGCCGTCGCACCGGGAGCACAGCACCTCGATCCGGTCCATGCCGTAGGAGTAGTCGCTCTTGAGCCAAACGTTCTCGCGCTTGACGGGCTGGAAGAACGATGGCCAGCCCGTGCCCGAGATGAACTTGGCGTCGGTGGCGAAGAGTTCGAGGTCGCAGCCTGCGCAGTGGAACACACCGGGCTTCTTGACGTCGTTGAGCGGGCTGCAGAACGCGGCCTCGGTGCCCTTGTTGCGGAGGATGCGGTACTGCTCGGGGGTGAGGCGCTTCTTCCACTCGGCGTCGGAGAGGACGAGTTTGTCCTTGCGCTCCGGGCTGACTTCTTCGACGACGAGCCCTCCGTAGACGCGCTTTTCCTTCTGCTGGCCTCCCGGGCCGCCGAGGACCATGCATCCTGCGGCAAGGAAGGCGACTGCGGCGAGTGCGTAAACCATGTTCATCGTTCCATTCGTCGCCCGCGGCGTTTTGTAGTCACGGGCCGTGGGGCTTTAGGTTATTCTACGACGTCCAGAGGTCGGGATGTTCGAGAGTCCGGAGGAATGCGCCATTGAGCAAGACGCCCTATGAGCCACCGGAACCGCGGCAGACGCCTTACGATGAGCCGACGCCTCCAACCACCGCCCCGTTCGTCCTCCAAGGGCCGCAGTGCCCACGGTGCGGATCGCTCAAGACGGCACGCGACACATCGACACACTGGACAGAGCGGACGCGCACAGGAAAGGGCTGCAGTTGCCTCGCCGAGGGATGTCTCTTCGGATGTAACCCCCTAAGCGTTGCCGTTCTCGTGTGGGACTTGATCGACTTCGTGACCCATCGCGAACACAAGAACTGTGTCTGCCAGGACTGCGGACACGCTTGGCGCAAGATGGGCTGGCGGTGATCTCGGACACTCCTCCGCGACCACCATCAATTCCCTGCGCAAGAAGCAACCGTCTCGACCGTCCTTGAACTAGAATCTGCCTGAGGCCAAGACATGACGCTGCTCTATGTCGCCCTGATCACCGCCGTCGTGCTGATCGTCGCGTACCGCGTTTACGGCTCGCTCCTTGCGCGACTTTTCCGGTTGGACCCGGACGCGAAGATGCCGAGCGAGGAACTGCGCGACGACGTGGACTACATCCCGACGGAGCCGAAGTTCCTTCTTGGCCAGCACTTCAGTGCGATCGCCGCGGCAGGGCCGATCGTGGGGCCGATCCTTGCGGGATTGATGTTCGGGTGGGGTCCGGCGATGGTCTGGATCCTGATCGGTGCGGTGTTCATCGGCGGAGTGCACGACATGGGTTCGATGGTCGCCTCGGTGCGCCACAAGGCGCGGTCGATCGCAGAGGTCGTGAAGGAGCACATGAACCGCCGCGCGTTCGTGCTGTTCCTCACGTTTATCTGGCTCGCGCTGGTGTACATCATCGTCGCGTTCACGGACATCACGGCGTCCGCGTTCGTCAAAGACCTTCCGTTGCCGGAAGGCGGGGTCGTCTCTGCGGGCGGGATCGCGACCTCGTCGATGCTGTACTTGCTCATTCCGCTCGCGATGGGGCTGGTGCTGCGGTACACGAAACTCGGGCTGGGCTGGACGACTGTGGTGTTCCTTCCGCTAGTCGTGCTCGCGATCTGGGGCGGGCAGTACTTTCCCATCACGATCCCTGGCGAGAACGCGCACAAAGTCTGGGACGTCGTGATCTTGGCCTACTGCGTGATCGCTGCCGTGGTGCCGATGTGGCTCCTTCTTCAGCCTCGCGGACACTTAGGCGGTTACTTTCTGTACTTTGCGTTGGCGGCCGGAGTGTGCGGGCTGTTGTTCAGCGGCACACCCATCACCTATCCCGCGTTCAAGGGATGGGAGGCGGCGAACGGGCAGATGCTCGCGCCTTTCCTGTTCATCACGATCGCGTGCGGCGCGGTGAGCGGGTTCCACTCGTTGATCGCGAGCGGCACAACGAGCAAGCAGTTGAAGAAGGAGACGCACGCGAAGGTCTTGGGCTACGGCACGATGCTCTTGGAGGCTGGTGTCGCGGTGATCGCTCTCTCCACGGTGATGATCGTCGCGCCGTCTTTCGACGCGGCGACGCCTCCCAACGTGGTGTTCGCGACCGGCCTCGCTTCGTTCCTTAAGATGTTCGGCATTCCGTTCTTGTTCGCCGTCGCGATCATGCTGATGGCGTTCACGACATTCGTGTACGACACGCTCGACGTTTGCACGCGCTTGGGCCGCTACATCGTGCAGGAGCTGACGGGATGGCAGAACAAGACCGGGATGTGGGTGGGGACTGTTCTGACCGCTGGCGTTCCGGCCTTGTTCGTGACGCGAACGATGACGGACGCGGCAGGGAACCCGATCCCTGCGTGGCGCGCGTTCTGGCCGTTGTTCGGTTCGGCGAACCAGTTGCTCGCCGCGCTGACGCTGCTTGGTGTGACTGTGTGGCTTTGGCGCACGCGCCGACAGACCTGGGTGCTGTTCGTCGCGGGGATCCCAACGGTGTTCATGTACTGCATGTCGTGCTGGGCGCTGACGTCGATGATGAAGGCCGAGATCGCGAAGGCCGGATGGTCGAGCCCCGTCGCATGGGTCGGTTGCGTGCTGCTGGGGCTTGCCGGATGGATGTTGGTCGAGGGCGTTGTGGCTTTTTCGCGGCCAGGCGGACCGAGAACAGAGCCCGTGGCCCAGCCCGCTTAGGCACGCCGTACAATCCATGTCATGAGAAAGACAGCGCTGGCTCTGGTCGCCATCTTGCTGAGCGCAGTCATGTTCGTACTCGCACTTCCGCCCGCGGACCTTTACCCGTTCGGGTTCTTGTGCTTCGTGCCGGTGCTTGCGTTTGTCCGAGGACGCGGCTTCGCCCTCGGATTCGCTTGCGGAATGGCGGTCCTCATTGTTGCTGCTCTGGTCGCGTGGTCGGGCGTGTTCTACGAGAAGACGCTCGTCGACGTAGGGCCGCAATGGCTGTTCGCAGGGTTTGCGTTGTTCGGCTTAGTCGTGGCAGGAGTGTGCGGTGTCGTCGGTGAGACCAAACGACAGAGCAACTGGTTTCCGTGGGCGGTCGCTGCGCTCGCGGTCCTGTTGGAGGCGCTCTTGCTGGTCTATCTTCCCGCACACCTGGCGCTCACGCAGTACCGCAGTTTCGCTGCGATGAAACTGGCCTCTGTCACGGGAGTGTGGGGCGTTTCCTTCCTGCTGTGGTCGATCCAATTGTTGCTTGTGACCGCCGCCAGGGATCGGAGCCGGAAGGTCCTGCTCGCGATCGGTGCGTTCCTCGGGTTGTACATTGGCGTCACGACCTTTACTGGCAGACCTCAAGGCGGCGATCTGACAGTCGGTCTCATCCAGACCGAGACGCAGGACATTGGAGACCTTGCTCGATTGAACGGCGAGGCGACGCAAAAGGGGGCCTCGATCGTCGTGTGGCCAGAACTCAGCGCCTACGCCGCAAAGCGGACAGGCGACGAAGCGCTGCACCAAAGCACTGTGCAGAAAGGACAGTCTCCGTTTGTCACGACATACGAAGAGCCTGCGGACTTCTATCCGTACAACACGGCGATCGTCGTGACAGACCGCGGCGAGTTGGGCGGGTACCGAAAGCGGAAGCTGTTCGCCGGCGAAAAGTCGGAGCGGACGCCAGGAAACTCCCCGGCCGCCGTCGAGGTTGGCGGGATCACGTATGGGTTGAACATCTGCTTCGATTCGTGTTTCCCTTCAGTGATGCGAGAGACAGCGCTCCTTCCTGGGGTCGACGTCATCCTCCTGCCCACGCTCGATCCGATGGGCACCTATGGCACGATCCAGGCGATGCATGCGGCCTATACGCCCTTTCGGTCAGCAGAACTCGGCGTCGCGATCGTACGGGCGGACGTGACGGCGCACTCTATGGTCGTGGACTCGCGCGGCGTGATCGTCGCGGAGGCGGGCGCGGGCACAGTGGAGGTCCTCACGGCGCAGATAGAACCGAGACCTCGGGCAACCCTGTTTCGGACGCTAGGCGACTGGTTCGTCTACTTGTCTGCGTTGTTGGCGGTCGTTGGTTACGTTCGGCGCGGGTCCAATGTGCGGACACCGGTCGATTCCGAGTAGCCTAGCGGCCAATGAAGGCTGTCGTTGGCGTCGGGTTCTCGACGCAGTGTCTTGCCGGGGTCGAGGCGTTTGTGCGGCTAGGCTTTCCGCGATCTGAGGCGGTGCTTGTGCACTGCGTCGAGTCCGTGTTGCCCGACGGCGGGTTCATGCCTGCGGACTCGCTGGGCCCGATCGCTGAGATTCAGAACCAGCGCAAGGCCGACGGCGAGAAGCGGCTTGCCGAGGTCGCTGCGGACCTGACCGCTAGGGGCGTCGCGAACAAGTCGGTGGTCGTTTATGGGCGTCCAGCGCACGAACTGACGGCGCTCGCCCAAGAAGAGGGCGCTGACGTCTTGGTGACTGGATCGGGAAAGAAGGGGTCGGTCGAGACGTTCTTCATGGGATCGGTCACGCGCGCGCTGGTGGTCGAGGCGAAGCGGAGCATACTGGTCGGCAAAGCCGCTCTCAAGGGTTCCGGAAAGATCCGCACCGTGCTTGCGACGGACCATTCGGAGTACGCCGACCGGTGCATCGACCACTTTGTGTCGATGGCACCCTCTGGGCTCGGCAAGGTGACCGTCGTTTGCGCCGATACGCGTGATCCGGACGTCGTGCAAGCGACAGAGGGCGAGGTTGGGGCGGCGGACATGCTCCGACGCAAGAACGAGGCGGTCGAGGCGAAGTTGCGGCCCATTTGCGACGAGACGGAGTCCGTCGTGCTTTCGGGGAGGGCGAACGACGTGATCAACGCGGCCATGGAAGAAGCGAGGGCGGACCTGTTGGTCCTCGGCGCGCACGGTCACGGGTTCTTGGAGCGGCTGCTCATTGGATCGACGGCGATGCACATGGTGGGCAACTCGCCGTGGAACGTCTTCGTAGTGAGAGTCTGATGGACGTCCGGCTAAGCGACGAGGAACTGGCGGCAGTCGTCCACCGTGCGCACGAGATCCACTCGCTTCAGGACCGCTTGGAAGAGTCGAAAGGATCGCTCGACGAGTACGTGCGGGCGGCGGAAGAAATGGGCGTACCGCGCGAGGCGATGGTGCAGGCTCTCAACGAGCGGTTCGCGTTCCTCACGCGCGAGATCGAGCCTGGGCAGTTGGTGTTCGCAAAGTCCGGCGATGGGAGGCACTATGCGGCGAAGGTGGTAGCGGTGAACAAGGACGCCGTGGCGGTGCGGTTCCTCAACGGCGGTGATGGCACGGTGGGACGGCACGAACTTCAGGAAGCGTCCTTTGCTCCTGGAACTGACTATGAGTACCACTCGCCCTCGTACATGATGCATTTGAAAGCGTCGGTCGTGCGCTATGACCGCGATGCGATGACGGTGACGTTTAACTATTGGGGGACCGAGGAGACCGTGCCGCTCTCCAAAGTGCGGACCGCAAAGCCGCGCACTCCTGGGAAGGGCATGCCTCCGTGGGTCTTGAACGTGGTGATCGCGGCGAGTTCCGGTGCGATCGGCGCGCTCGTGATGTGGCTTGTGATGCGATAGGAGCGGACAGAGCCGCGCCCTCCAATCTTTCAGAAGATGCCTGAGATCCGTCCATCGGCGTCGACGTCGATGTTGAACGCGGCCGGGTGTTCGCCCAGGCCGGGCATCAGCAGGATGTCTCCGCACACAGCGACGAGGAAGCCGGCTCCGGCGGAAGGCCTGATCTCGTTGATCCTTACTGTGAAGTCCGTAGGGTCGTTCTTTAGCCGCGCGTTGTCGCTGAGGCTCGCTTGCGTCTTTGCGACACACACGGGCAAGCGGTCCATGCCGTTCTCCTTGATCCACTTGAGCCGTCGCTTGGCCGCCGGATCGAGTTCGAATCCGGCACCGCCGTAGACGCGCGTGACGATCGCCTCGATCTTCTTGTCAAACGGGTCGTCGATCGCGTAAAGCCTCTCGAAGTTCGCCGGCTTGCTAGAAGCGACTGCTTCGGCGAGGTCGGTGCATCCCGCGCCACCGCTCCCCCACGGGTCTGCGACCACTCCACCAGCGCCGAACTCTCGCGCAAACGCGACGACGTGGTCGAGGTCTTGTTGTGAGTCGTCCTTGAACTTGTTCACAGCGACGACGATCGGAACCCCGTACTGCGAGAGGTGGCGCAAATGGCGTTCGAGGTTCGCTGTGCCGAGCGCGAGGTCTCCGTCGCCGTGGTGCTTCAGGGCGCGGACCGTCGCGACCAGGACGATCGCGTCGGGCGACTTTCCGACGTGCGGAGCCACGATGTGCATGAACTTCTCGGCACCGAGGTCGCTGGCAAACCCCGCCTCTGTGACCGTGTAGTCGGCCAGGCCGAGGGCGCACTGCGTCGCGACGACGCTAGAACAGCCGTGCGCGATGTTGCCGAAGGGGCCGCCGTGCACGAACGCCGGGCCGCCCTCAATCGTCTGCACGAGGTTTGGCCGGATCGCGTCACGCAAGAGCGCGGCCATCGCGCCGTCCGCCTTGAATTGCCTTGCGCTGACCGGTTTGTTGTGCCTGTCTATCGCGGCGATCATTCGACCAAGGCGGTCCTTGAGGTCTGAGACCGAAGTCGAGAGACAGAGCGAGGCCATGACTTCGCTCGCAGGGGTGACGACGAATCCATCTTCGTGCGCGAAGCCGTTGGCGCGGCCACCAAGTCCGACGATGATGTTGCGGAGGGCGCGGTCGTTCATGTCCATCGTGCGCGGCCACACGGGCATGCGCACGTCGATGTCCTCGGAGTTACCGTTCTGAACGTGCGCGTCGACCATCGCGCTGAGGAGGTTGTGCGCCGTCGCAATCGCCGGCATGTCGCCGGTGAAGAACAGGTTGATGTCCTCCATCGGGAGCACTTGGCTGTAACCGCCTCCGGCTGCGCCTCCCTTGACTCCAAAAATCGGCCCTAGCGCAGGCTCGCGCGTGCAACTGACCGCCTTCTTGCCGATCTTGTTCAGTCCTTGCGTCAGCCCGATGGTGACGGTGGTCTTCCCTTCGCCTGCAGGCGTTGGGGTGACGGCGGTGACGAGCACAAGTTTTCCTTGCGGGTTCTTTGGCAGCCGCGCCATCGCACCGTACGTGAGTTTCGCCTTCTTGTTGCCAAGGGCCTCGTAGTCGCCTTCGTCCAGGCCAGCCTTGGCGGCGATCTCTTGGATGGGCCGAAGCGTTGCAGCCTGGGCGATGTCGAGGTTGGTCACGGCGCGGTGTTACCCGAGTCGGAGCCAGGCACACTTGAGATAGAGCGACTCGGGAAACTGGATCGATGCGGGATGGTCAGTGTCTTGGATCGTGACGCGTTCGAGGAAGAGGCGCACACCCCGGTCGCTGGCGGCTAGCCGAGCGGTCTCGACGAGTTCGCGCTGGTCGAGTTGGTAACTGCACGAGCAGGCGATAAGCCTTCCGCCTTCCGCCAGGTGCGGGATCGCACGGTGCACGAGTTTCCAGACGGCCCACTTGAGGGCGTCTCGCTTCGCACCGGTCTTGGCGATGGCCGGAGGATCGAGGACGATCCAGTCGTAGCGCTCGCCCGGGTCTTGCTCGAGGTAGTCGAAAGCATTGGCCTCGACGAAACTCGGATCGAGAGAATTGAGAGCCGCGTTCCGCGCAGCGATCTCAAGCGCACCCGTGTGGATGTCGACCCCAGTTACTATCGCTCCCTGTCGGGCAGCGTAGAGTGAGAACGCGCCCGTGTAACAGAAGCAATCGAGGACCCGCTGGCCGCTTTGCACATGTGCGGCGAACTGTCGGCGCGTCTCGCGTTGGTCCAAGTAGAAGCCGGTCTTGAGGCCGCCGGTCGTGGGGACGATGAACTTGAGGCCGCTCTCCTCGATCTCGACCTCGATTGGCGTGTCTCCGTGCAGTTGGCCGGCAAAGGGTCCAAGACCCTCTTCCTCGCGTCCGGCCATCTCGCTGCGTTCGTACACGCTCTTGGGCCCGAGGGCGTCGACGAGGGCGGGAAGCCACACGTCCTTGAGCCGTTCCATACCGAGCGAACGCACCTGAACGATGAAGTGTCCGTCGTAGTCGTCGACGATCAGGCCGGGAAGCAAGTCAGCCTCGCTATACACGAGCCGCCTGGCGTTCGAACCGTGGACTAGGCGGTCGCGAAGACTGCGGGCTTGGACGAAGCGCTCGGCGAAGAACTCCTCGTCGATGGCTCGCTCCTCGCGAGTCAGCGTGCGAAACCGAAAGCGGCTCTCACCGTTCCAAGTGCCGATCGCCAGAAACTCGCCGTCCGCGCTGACGAGTCGTGCTAGCCCACCGTCGGCGAGTTGCCCTTCGCTTCGCAGCACCTCTCCCCGCTGGATCCAGGGATAACTGTTGCGCACCTTTCGCTCCTTTCCAGGCTTGAGGACGACGGTTGCGCGGGGTTCCACGGGCGAGAAGGTACCAGGGTGCGGCCCGGCGGCCCAGCCATCGCCCGGTAGACTCCCCGCTTCGAATGAACCTGAAGGACACCCTCAACCTTCCCGACCCGGACTTCACGATTCCGATGCGCGCGAACCTGCCCGAACTGGAGCCGCGCATCCAGGCGAAGTGGGCCGAGATGGGGATCTATGAGGCGATCCAGCGTGCTCGCGAGGGGGCCGAGAGTTTCGTGCTCCACGACGGCCCGCCCTATACGAACAGCGCGATCCACCTGGGGACCGCGATGAACAAGATCCTGAAGGACTTCGTGGTCAAGAGCCAGAGCCTGATGGGCAAGCGCGCGCCTTATGTGCCGGGCTACGACAGCCACGGCCTGCCGATCGAGATGGCGGTGCAAGCGAAACTGGCAGAAAAGAAGATCGTCCCAAGCGTGGTCGAACTGCGCCAGGCGTGCCGAGAACACGCCGAGCACTTCATCAAGGTGCAAACCGAGCAGTTCCAGCGCCTTGGCGTGTTCGGGATGTGGGACAAGCCGTATGTGTCGATGGACTTCCGGCACGAGGCAGAGATCGTTCGCGTGTTCGGAAGGCTGGTCCGCAACGGATACGTTTACCGCGGCCTGCGTCCTGTACTTTGGAGCCCGACGGCCCAGACCGCATTGGCCGACACCGAGATCGTCTACAAGGACGTCACGAGCAAGTCCATCTACGTGAGGTTCCCCCTCCTGGAAGACCCTCGAGGGCTGTTTTCTGATTTCAGTCCTGTTTTTTGTGTGATCTGGACCACGACTCCGTGGACGATCCCCGCCAACTTGGCGGTCGCCTTCCACCCGTCGCTCACCTATGCCTTGGTCAAGGCTGGGGACGCGCACTATTTGCTCTATGAAGGGCTAGTGGAACGCACGATGGCGAAGTGCGGACTTGGCGAGTACTCGATCGTCAAGACCTTCTTGGGCAGCGAGATTGAGGGGACCAAGTTCAAGCACCCTGTCTATGACCGGGAGTCTTTGGCCGTGCTCGCCGACTACGTAACCACCGAGGACGGAACGGGAGTCGTCCACACGGCGCCCGGCCACGGGCGCGACGACTTCTACACGGGCAAGAAGTACGGTTTGCCCGTGTTGTGCCCGGTCAACGAGAAGGGCGTGCTGACCGAAGAGGCCGGGGAGTTCGCCGGCGTGTACTACAAGAAGTGCGACACCGTTGTGGTCGAGCGGCTGAGCGAGTTAGGCCACCTCTTGCACGAAGAGGAGTACCAGCACTCGTATCCACACGCCGAGCGCGACGGCAATCCTGTAATCTTTCGTGCGACAGAGCAGTGGTTTGTGGGGATCGACCTTCCATTCCACTTGGACAAGTCGAAGACGCTTCGCCAGCGCATGCTTGAAGAGGTCGACCGGGTGAAGTGGTATCCCGAGAGCGGGCACAAGCGGTTCCGCTCGATGATCGAGGGGCGGCCCGACTGGTGCATCTCGCGCCAGCGCCCATGGGGCGTTGGGATTCCAGTGTTCTATGGCGCGGCTTCTGGTGAGCCGGACCTGAGCCCCGAGGCGATCGAGTCCGTCGCGCAGTTGATCGAGAAGCACGGCTCCGACGCGTGGTATGCGGAAGAAGCTGCGGCGATCTTGCCTGCTGGCTACAAGGACTCTGTCACAGGCGAGACGGAGTTCCGCAAGGAAGTCGACGTGTTCGATGTGTGGTTCGACAGCGGTTCGACGTGGGCGTGTGTTCTGGAGGGCAACGTCGAGCCGCGATGGAAGGAAAAGATTCCGTGCGACCTGTATCTGGAAGGCTCGGACCAGCACCGCGGGTGGTTCAACCTCTCAATGATCATCGGAACGGCGCTCACGGGTGGCGCGCCGTATGACCAAGTGCTGACGCACGGCTTCCTCAATACCCCCGAGGGGGCGAAACTCTCGAAGCGGGCGGGCAACGCGCTCGACCCGGTCTACGTTTCGGACACGCTCGGCGCGGACATCCTGCGCTTGTGGGTGGCCAGCGTCGACACGACAGCCGACGTTCCGGTGAGCGAAGAGATCCTCAAGGCTTCCGGTGAGCACTATCGCCGCATACGCAACACGCTGCGGTTCTTGCTCGCCAACCTGTACGACTATGAAGGGTACGACGGCGAACTAGACGGTCTCGACCTTTGGGCTGTCCAGACGGCGAACGGCCTCGTAGACCGCTGTCTTGACGCGTATGCCGACTACGACTTTACGACGGTGTTCCGCCTCGTCCACGAGTTTTGCGACCACGATATGTCCTCGTTCTATCTCGATGCGATCAAGGACAGGATGTATTGCGACGGGAAGGAGTGGCCGACTCGGCGGTCGAGCCAAAGGGCATGCCATGAGATCCTGCTTCGGCTGACGAAGATCGTCGCTCCCATCCTGATGCACACCGCCGAGGAGACTTACGACCGAATTCCTGCGATCGAGCGCAAGTCGAGCGTGCACCTAGAGACCCTTGCTCGCGACCCGGGTTTTGACGCCGCGAAGTGGACGGCGAGCGAGACGTTTAAGCGCATCCAAGTGTTGCGGAGCGCTATGGGCTACATCTACACGCACTTCGACGAGTGGAAGAAGTCGAACGGAAACCCAAACAGCCAGGACGTGGACGTCACAATCAACTCGCATTCGCTTACAGACGCCGAGCGGCTCGAAGGATTTGGAGAAATGCTGCCGCTGTTGCTTCGCTTTGCTTCGGTGAACGTGGTCGACGGGCCTGTGGGCACGTCTGAGCCGCCGACCTTCCGAACCTCCGAACTGCTCAAATGCGAACGCAGCCGGGTGAGGCGGGCTGACGTGGAGCCGACGCAGTGGAACGGGTCGGTCGTGCCACTGAGCGCGAGGGACCGGAGGGCTCTCGGGATCGGATGAACAGAAGGCTGTTCTTTGCGATAGCCGTGGTCGCCCTCGCTCTCGACCAGGTGACGAAGTGGTGGGCGCGCGTCGCGTCCGAGGGCGTGGAGGGCCGGAGCCTCGCGGAACTTTGGCCCGGCGTGTTCGAACTCAAACTGGTCTTCAACGAAGGGATCGCCTTCGGGATGTTCCAAGGAGCGGGCGTATTCCTGACGCCGATCGCCGCGGTCATTGCCGCTGGTGCGGTCTGGTACAGCCTCAAGCACCCGAACGAGAGCCGCGGCGTCCACGTCACGATGGCACTCCTATGCGCCGGGGCGCTTGGCAACTTGATCGACAGGATCGCTCTCGGGAAGGTGACCGACATGTTCTGGATCAGGGCGATCGACTTCCCTGTGTTCAACGTCGCGGACGTGTGCATCACTGTGGCAGGCGTCATGCTCGCGCTCTCTGTGATCGGAGAACTGTTCCAAGGAAAGAAGGCCGACGACGAAGGCCGTCGAGACCCAGTTTCCGAACCTCCGGTCGAAGCCCAGCCTGAAGACAGACCGCAGGACACGCTGAATGCTGAGCCCTGAAGCCCTGCAACCCAGCCTCCTCGTGCCTTGTAGTAGAGTCACCTATTGAGGAGTTACTGACCATGCGATTTCGACCTAGTGGCGGGGGCTGGATCCTCCTAGCAGCAATGGCGCTACCGTTCGTCGTGAGAGCCGCAAAGCCTGTAGCCAAGGCCGTTGGCGAGGCGATGAAGAAGGCCGGCGACATGATCAACAAGGCCGCTGACGAGGCCGAGAAGTCTGCCGAGGAGTCCGGTCGCCAGGCCGAAGAGGAGTTCCGCCAGTACGAGCGCGAGACTGAAAAGAAGGCGGCACCCAAGAAGAAGCCAGCGGCACCTCGCAAGCCCGCGAGCAAGCCGAAGGTCTCGGCGAAGCCGGCGACCAAGAAGCCCGCTGCCAAGAAGCCGGCGGTCGCCAAGGCTGCGGCCAAGCCCACCGTGACCAAACCCGCGGTGCTCAAGCCCAAGTCTTCGAAGCCAGCGGGCGCAAAGCCCGCACCTAGCAAGCCGTCCGCATCGGGACGCCTGCGGCCGCCCACCGACATCGAGACCGGTTAAGCCGACCACTAGTCCGAAGTAAGATCACGGCGAGATGAACCCTTCTCGCCGTGACGTGCTTAAGGCTGGCGCCTCCGCCCTCGTCGGCCCAACCTTGGCTAAGTTCTCTACCGCGATACAGTCCGAGCCTCAGAAGTTGCCTGTGACGGGCCAAGGCTCGCACACATACGAGGTGCACCACGACTGGCTCACTCCTCCCTCGGGGATCGCTTGGGGCGATACGCACGGCGTAGTCCAGGATTCGCACGGTCGCATCTATGTCGCCCACACCGTCCATCCGACAAGCACGAAGCCGCACGGCGTGGTCGTGTTCGACGAAAAGGGCAAGTTTGTGACTTCGTGGGGCGCGGAGTTTGCGGGGGGCGCGCACGGGCTGGACATTCGCAAAGAGGGTAGCGACGAGTTCCTCTATCACTGCGACACACGGCGTCGGCTCGTTGTGAAGACGACTCTCGACGGCAAGGTCGTCTGGGAGCGTGGCGCGCCGACAGAACCAGGCGTGTACGCCGACCCTAACCGATGGTGCCCGACCAACGTCGCGTTCGCGCCGAACGGCGACCTCTTTGTCGGCGACGGCTATGGCAGTAGTTACGTGCACCGGTACTCGAAGGATGGCGCGTACTTAAAGATCGTCTGCGGCCCGGGGTCGGAGGCAGGCAAGGTCAACTGTCCACACGGTCTTTGGGTGGATACGCGCGAGAGGACGCCTTACTTGGTGGTCGCCGACCGCTCGAACCGAAGGCTCCAGTACTTCACGCTCGACGGACAGCACGTGAAGTTCGTGACGGAAGGTATGCGGCTGCCCTGCCATCTGCACTTCCGGAACGGCAAGATGTTGGTGCCAGACCTGTCCAGCGTGGTCACGATCCTTGGCGAGGACAACAAGGTCCTGGCGCACTTGGGAGACGGCGATCCAACCAACTTGCGCGGGGCGCCGCGCGACCAGTTCATCCCAGGCAAGTTCGTTCACCCGCACGGTGCGTGCTGGGTGAACGGCGACGACGTGCTGGTCGTCGAATGGGTGCCGATTGGAAGGGTGACTTTGCTGAAGAAGGTGTAGGGGAAAGGAGCAGGGAGAAGTCCTTACTCCCTGCTCCGAGCTCCTTGTCCCTCAATACATCTTCAGTTCGTACGGCTTGCGATACTCGCGGTTGTAGGCCATGGTGTCCTTGCCCGCGCTGCCAACGATGTCCATCTTCGCCTTGTCCCAGTGGACCGTCTGCCCGGACCAGAGAGAAGCGTTGGAGAGGTGGCACACCATCGTCGTCATCGCGACCGAGCCGAGCGTGGCCCGTGGCTTCGCGCGCGACTTGACGCACTCGATGAAGTTGCTCCAATGGCCGTTGTGCGCCTTCGGGAACTCTTCCTTGGGCATCTCTTTGCCGTCCGGATCGAGGATGGTCCAACCGCCGCGCCAACATCGAACGGTCCGACCGTCTGCGCCGACGAACTCCGTGCAGTGGCCCGGTTTTCCAGGGTGGTCGCGTACGACGGACCAGGTCATGGTCCAGTCGTACGGCTCGTTAAACTTGTAGATCGCTTCGATCGAGTCCGGTGCGTCCCGGTCGTCGTCCTGCACCGCCCACTGTCCGCCGTAGGCCGTGACCTCCGTCGGCATTACTATGTCCTGTGACTTGCTCATTCCGAGCAGGGCGATGTCCATCATGTGCACGCCCCAGTCGGTCGTGAGTCCGCCGCCAGTGTTGAGCACCCAGCGCCAGTTCCAATGGACCTTGTTGTCCTGATAGGGCACCATGGCCGCAGGGCCGATCCACGCGTCGTAGTCGAGGTGGCCGGGGACTGCGATCGGCTGTTTCTTGCCAATGCGCGTGCCGTCTGAGATCCACGCCCGGCAGTGGGTGACGCGCCCAAGTTTCCCGCTGCGCACATACGCGATCGCATTCGTGAACTCAGGGTCGGACCGTTGCCACGTGCCGACTTGCGAGATGATTCCGAACTTGCGTTGCGCGGCCATCATGGCCTTTGCCTCCATGATGTTGTGGCTGAGCGGCTTCTCCTGGTAGACGTCCTTCCCCGCCTCGCAACTGTGGATGAAGTTCAGCGCGTGCCAGTGGTCAGGCGTGCCGACGATGATCGCGTCGATATCCTTCCTTTCAAGCATCTTTCGGTAGTCGGAGTAGACGTCGGGCTTTCGGCCGAACTTGTCCTCGACGAACTTGATGTCTCCCGGCATGCGGCTGGTATCGACGTCGCAAACGGCGGCGACTTCGACGTCGGGCAACGTGCAGAAGTTGCGCATGTTGGCCGCTCCCATTCCACCGCACCCGATGAGGCCGAACACGACCTTGTCGTTGGGCGAGGCGTTCTGCTGTCTGCCGACAACGACTGCCGGCAGGCCGATGCCGATTCCGACGGCAGAGGCGGTCTTGATAAACTCTCGGCGGGACTGGGTGTTCTTGGCCACGGGCCTAGTATGCCCGCCAACGGCGCCTTAGGGCCAGATTGAACCGCTCCGCCCCGATGGGGGATAATGGGCTCCCTCGTGCGCGGTTAGCTCAGCGGTAGAGCACTACAATGACACTGTAGGGGTCACAGGTTCAAATCCTGTACCGCGCACCATCTCTTGGAACCACTTCGCGGACTCCCGCATAATGGTCTTCATGTTGAGTTCCCGCAAACTGTGGACCCTGTCCAGCCTGTGCGTCCTTGCCCTGGCGATCGGATGTGTCGGCTCAGAATCGAGCACGACGATCGAACCGAACAAGGGCACGACGACAGGCGGTTCTGGCGACCCTGAGCCCGCGCCGATGGTGACTGCGGCCCAGGTCGTCGACGTCTTGAACAAGAACTGTATGCCTTGCCACGGCGGTGCCGAGCCGACCGAGAAACTCAGTCTCGAGTCCGCGGACGGGGTCTTGAAGGGCGGGGAGCACGGCCCGGTGGTCGTGGCGGGCGACGCGGCCGCCAGCAAGATGGTCAAAGCGATGCGGGGCCAAGAGGGCGCGCCGAAGATGCCTCCCAAGGGCGATGTGCCGGAGGCCGATATCAAGTTGATCGAAGACTGGATCAACGCCGGGGCGAAGGCCGAGTAACCAACCGCTATACTGGAGGCCGGATGACTTGGTGGAAGTCCGGCCTCTTTTTCGTTTGTGCCACACCGTGGGCCGTCGCTGGCGTGTTCCGGTCTACGCCTCACGCTAAAGCGCCCGAATACTCTCAGGTCGCCAGAGTGTTCAAGATCTCGTGCGTCTCCTGCCACGGCGGCGAGGTGAAGATGGGCGGCTTGGACTTGTCGACGCCCGAAGGCATCAAGAAGGGTGGGATGAGCGGTCCAGTGGTGGTGGCCGGAGACGCCGGGCGATCGGAGATCGTCCGCCGCATCAAGGGCCTCGACGGAAAACCCCAGATGCCAATGGGCTTTAAACCGCTCGACGGCAAGGCGATCGCGATGATCGAGGCTTGGATCGACTCGGGTGCGAAGTTGGATTCAGGGGGCTCCGGACTCACAAAACATTGGGCGTACGCGCCCCCGGTTCGCACACATGTGCGCATAGTCGGATCCAAGGATTGGGCGCGCAATGAGATCGACCTGTTCGTCCTCTCGCGGCTCGAGCGCGAGGGCTTGAAGCCATCTCCACAGGCGGACAAGGCGACGCTCGTGCGTCGCCTTTACTTAGACTTGATCGGCTTGCCGCCGACGATCGACGAGATGGACGCGTTCCTCCGAGACACACAGCCGGGAGCCTACGAACGGTTGGTTGATCGGCTGCTGGCCTCGCCGCACTTTGGCGAGAAGCAGGCGATCGGTTGGCTCGACCTAGCGCGGTACGCGGACTCCAACGGCTATGAGAAGGACGACAGGCGAACCATTTGGCCGTACCGCGACTGGGTGATCGAAGCATTCAACCGCAACATGCCGTTCGACCAATTCACGATCGAGCAGATCGCCGGAGACATGCTGCCGAACCCCACTCTTGAGCAGATGGTCGCGACAGGCTTTCACCGCAACACGATGCTCAACCAGGAGGGCGGCGTCGACCAGAACGAGCAACGCTGGCTGACGTTGGTCGATCGCGTGGCGACGACGGGAACGGTGTGGCTAGGGACCTCGCTTGGCTGTGCGCAGTGCCACGACCACAAGTACGATCCGGTCTCGATCAACGAGTTCACCGAGTTCCTTGCGTTTTTCGACAACAGCGACGAACCTACGATCAGCGTGCTCGATCCGGTGACGCAGGAGCGCGTGAAGAGGCTCGGCCAGAGGATCGCCGAACTGGAGAGGGCTCTGCCCCAAATCAAGCAGGACACCGATGCGTACAAGGCCGTCGCCAACGCGCTTGCCCAGGTGCGGGCGGAAGCAAACTCACTCAACTCGTCCACGACGCTCGTTTTGAAGGAGCGAGAGAAGTACCCGCCCTCCACACCTATTCGATTGAAAGGGACGTTCTTGACCCCTGGCCCTGAGATGGTGGCCGACACGCCGGCGTTCCTGCCTCCCCTGGAAGGCAAGAAAGACCGGCTTGGATTGGGGCAGTGGCTCGTTTCGCGCGAGAACCCGCTGACGGCGCGCGTGTTCGTCAACCGGGTCTGGGCGCAGTACTTCGGTACGGGGCTCGTTAAGACCGTCGGCGACTTCGGGTCGATGGGCGAACGTCCCTCGCACCCCGAACTGCTCGATTGGCTCGCTGTGGAGTTTATGGACAGCGGATGGGACATGAAGCACATCCACCGGCTGATCGCGACATCGTCGACGTATCGGCAGTCCTCCGACGTTTGGCCATCGCTCCTCGAGCGTGACCCTGAAAACCGGTTGTTGGCGCGAGCGACCCGTTCCAGGCTTCCTGCAGAACTTGTTCGCGACAACGCGCTTGTGGCCTCCGGCTTGTTGAGCCGAAGGATCGGCGGGCCGAGCGTGTTCCCCGACCAGCCGGACGGCGTATGGAAACTCCCGTACAACGGCGACCGCTGGGTGCTTAGCGAGGGCGAAGACGTGTATCGCCGCGGCGTCTACACGTTCTGGCGGCGATCGGCCCCCTACCCTGCCTTCCTCAACTTCGACGCCATGAGCCGCGAAGGCTGCACGGTCGAAAGGGTGAAGACGAACACGCCTTTACAGGCACTGACGACGATGAACGACGCGGCGTTCATGCGGGCGGCTCGCGGATTGGCAGAGCAAGCCATGAAGGCCCCGGAGGCTCTGCGGATAGAGACGGCGTTCCGCAGGTGCGTGGTCCGCAGGCCGAGCGCGGAGGAGCGGACGGTCCTGAGCGAGTACTACGACAAGCAAGTGGCGCGGTTCAAAAGCGATGAAGAGTCGGCAAGGAAACTCATCGCGCGAGACAAGCCGTTCGGCGATGGCACATCCTTGGCAGAGTGTGCCGCAGCCGTCATGCTGGCCAACGTGCTCCTCAACCTTGACGAGACGATAACACGAGAATGAACGAAAACGACGCATTGAGAGAAGTCACGCGACGCAGCCTGCTCAAGATGGCGGGCTATGGGATCGGTTCGCTCGCGCTTGGCAACATGATGGGAGAGGCGAGGGCTGCGGAGTGGATTGAGCAACAGCGCTCCGACCCGATGGCGCCGAAACCGCCCCACTTCAAACCCCGCGCAAAGGCCGTCATCTATCTCTTTATGGCTGGGGCTCCTTCTCAGATCGACCTATTCGATCCGAAGCCGATGTTGCAGAAGCACGACGGCGAGAAGATCCCAGAGGAGATCATCAAAGGTGAGAGGTTTGCTTTCATCAAGGGCACGCCGAAGCTGCTCGGATCTCCGCACACGTTCAAGAAGTGCGGCCAGAGCGGGCAAGAGATCAGTGACCTCTTGCCGTTCACTCAGGAGATCGCCGATGACATCTGCATTGTGCGATCGATGAAGACCGACCAGTTCAACCATGCGCCCGCGCAACTGTACAGCAATACTGGCCACCAGATTCCGGGGCGGCCGAGCATGGGGTCGTGGCTGACTTATGGCCTCGGAAGCGAGAGCGCGGACCTGCCTGGGTTCGTCGTCCTTCTCAGCGGCGACCACAATCCCGACGGAGGCAAGGCCGTCTATAGCAGCGGGTTCTTGCCGTCGACGTTTCAAGGCGTCGAGTTCCGCTCTCAGGGCGACGCCGTATTGTTCGTTTCCAACCCAGACGGCGTTGCGCACGACGTAAGACGCGAGTCGATCGACGCCATCAACGCGCTGAACAAGATGCGGCTCTCAAAGTCCGGCGACCCCGAGATCGATACGCGCATCCACTCGTTCGAACTGGCCTACCGTATGCAATCGAGCGTTCCAGAACTGATGGACATCAAGAGCGAGCCAGCGGCGATCCACGAGATGTACGGCACAGAACCAGGGGCGGCTTCGTTTGCGAACAACTGCCTCCTAGCCCGTCGCCTTGTGGAGCGGGGCGTGCGCTTTGTTCAACTCTATCACTGGGGCTGGGACAGCCACGGGACGAGTTCGTACGACGACCTTATGTCCTCGCTTCCCTTGCGATGCCGCCAGACGGACAAAGCGGTCGCTGCGCTAGTCAAGGATTTGAAGCAGCGCGGCATGCTGGACGACGTCCTCGTCGTTTGGGGTGGTGAGTTCGGCAGAACACCGATGAACGAGGAGCGCGACGGCTCCAAGTTCAAGGGCCGCGACCACCATCCCCACGCGTTCTCGATCTGGATGGCTGGAGGTGGCTCGAACGCCGGCACGACCTACGGTGCGACGGACGAACTGGGCTACAACGTCGTCGAGAACCCCGTGCACGTCCACGACCTGAACGCGACGATCTTGCACCAGATGGGCCTTGATCACACGCGTCTGACGTACAAGCATCTTGGTCGCGACTTCCGGTTGACCGACGTGCACGGGAACGTTTTGCAAGGTCTGGTGAAGTAGGATGAGCGAGATGTCGAACATCGCTTTCAAATCGCTCGACACCGTTTGGTGTGGCGTCACGGACATGGATCGGGCGGTCGCGTTCTATCGCGATTTGCTCGGCCTCGCTCCGGGCTTCACCTCACCGTTTTGGACTTCGATCTCGCTCGGCAAAGAGCTCCAACTCGGCTTGCACGGCGGTGGCACGAGCGGTGATGGCGGGTTTGTCGTGAGTTTCTTGACCGACGACCTTGCCGCCTTGCGCCACAGCCTCACTGCCGCGGGCGTGAAGGTCGGTGAGTACCACGACACGCCGCGCGGGGCGATCATGGACGTGTTCGACCCAGACGGCAACCGGCTCCAGGCGATGCAACTTGGCGCCAAGGCCGCAGACCTGGGCTAGGGCATCGCGTAGAATAGGGGCATGATCACCGCGTTCATCCTCGCGGCCGCTATGACACCAGTCAGCCCACCTCCGACCTCTATCCACGAGTTCAAGATGAAGAACATCGATGGCAAGGAAGTGGAACTGTCGAAGTTCAAGGGCCAGGTTCTGCTCGTCGTCAACGTCGCCAGCAAGTGCGGGCTGACGCCGCAATACGAAGGACTCGAAGGTTCCTACCGAAAGTACAAGGACAAGGGCTTCGCAGTGCTGGGCTTCCCTGCCAATGAGTTCGGTGGACAGGAGCCTGGTACTAACGCCGAGATCAAGGAGTTCTGCACGGGCAAGTACGACGTGACGTTCCCCATGTTCAGCAAGATCGTGGTCAAGGGCGAGGGAATCCATCCGCTCTACCAGTGGCTTCTACAACAGACTGAAAACAAGACCGACATCGAGTGGAACTTCGCGAAGTTCCTGGTCGGTCGCGACGGCAAGGTCGTTGCCCGCTTCGGATCGCGTACCAAGCCTGACGACCCGACGCTTGTCGCAGCCCTTGAGAAGGCTTTAGCAACGAAATGACTACTATCGTACGATCCGACGAGATCTCTTGTGGCGGCTGCACCGCGACCATCGAGAAGGCACTGATGTCTGTTCCAGGAGTCACGCGAGTCAGCGGCAACCCTGAAACGAAGGTCGTTACCGTCGAACACGACACGTCGGTCGACGAGCACAAGATCCTGGAGAAGATGGACGAGGCGGGGTTTGCCGCCGAGATCGTCAGTTAGTCCTTTTTGTCGTCATCGTCCGAGAGGCTGCTCTCAAAGAGTTTGCGCAGCCTTTCCTTTTCTTCCCTGTCCTTCTCACGCTCCTTGACCTTGCCCATGAAATCGCGAAACTCCTGGTCGTTCTTGCGTTTTGCCTTGACTTCGCCGACCGAGGCCACAGCTCCGAACTTGAGTCCTGGAACCCGGTTGGTGACGTAGAGCCACGCCAGCGGGATGGGCAGCGCCGCGAAGAAGCCGACGGGCGGGTTGCTCCAACCGTTCTCGATCACGATGCCCGCGACGCACAGCCACATCAGCACCCTCGTAGGAACGGGCAGCACGAACATCAACTTGATCTGGGCTGACGGATTAAGGAGGCACCACGTGAACACCACGACCTCTGTCGGGAGGTTGAGGCTCGGCGGAAACATGCTTTGACCGAAGATCGCCGCGCCGAGGGTGTAGCCGAGGCCGCCCAACAACGTCATCACGAAGAAGAAAGCGATCACGCCGACCGCTTCCAAGCGCCGCTCTAGGTCGGAGAGGAACTGGTACAGGATCCAGCACACGAGGGCAAACCATATGACGTGTTCGATCTGGGCTGTGAACGGGTAGGTGAGGAGCGTCCAGGGCTGGGACATGTCGCGCGAGTACGCCAGGTACTCGAAGAACGGGTTATTGTCTTGACCGCTGAAGACCCAGCCACCCAGGAAACAGGCGACGATGGCCCCGACCAAGTAGAAAGTCGCTGTGGGCTTGAACGCCCCGCTCGGTCGACCCTCGTTCCACGTCTTGCGCATAGACTTCTTTGCCCTTGCCGTGCTACAACATACCTTGACGTTCTGGATGCGCCTGGGTTGTCTCAGAAAGGCGTTCGGAGGGATTTGCAGGGATGAAGTACTACGTCGTTCTCGCTGACGGGCGAAAGTTTGGCCCGGCCGACATCAACACATTGAACCAGTGGATTACGGAGGGCCGCCTCAACCGCGACACCATGCTCGAGAACGAGGAGAACGGAATCCGGGCGCGAGCGAACGATGTCGCTGGGCTAAAGTGGGGCACGGGCGCGCCATCGGTGGATCTGGGCGGGAACGATCCCGTGCTCAAGGCCGGCGAGGCGCCGTTGAAGACGCCGAGTTCATTCTCGGACCCGCTCCAGCCGCAATCGTATGTGGCGGGACGACCTGAGGCCTCGCAACAGAACCCCTATGCCAACCCGCCGCAGGCGTCGCCGTACCAGCGGACCTACGACCGGCACATCGACGACGGGAGCCAGAAGATGGTCACGAACGCTTGGATCCTTGTCGCGATCGGCTTTGCGTGCTGCCTAATCGTCACGCCGTTCGGCATCTACCAAGCGAACCGCGCAAAGAACATGGGGAACCCTAACGCGCAGGCACCGCTGATTGTAGGTTGGATCGTGTTCGGGCTGCAGATCATTGGAACACTGATCTACGTTGGTGTGTTCGTGATGGCAGCGATGAGCGGTGGCAGCCTTCCGGGATCGTAGTTGGCGCCCCTGGCAGGAATCGAACCCACGACGCCCTCCTTAGGACGGAGGCGCTCTATCCACTGAGCTACAGGGGCGCGGGTTCGAATGTACCTGAGCCCGAGTTCAGTGATTGGGCTCGCCTCCAATGCCCTTGTACCGTTCAAGGGCCTTCTTGTAGAGCGCGTCGAACTCCTTCTGCACGTCCTCGGGAAGTTCGCTGATGCGCTTGAAGATCGTGTCCCTGTTCACGCGGTCCAGTTGGACGCGCTTTGTCACATAGCCGATACCAGGGAATTCGAACTCGACCACGATTTGCTCCGCCTTTCCCGTGGCAATGAACCCATAGTCCGGGTCGTACTCCTGAGGACGCGTGTCGAAGCGTGCCTTGTTGTTGGCGTACTGTTCAAGCGTCATGCCGTTGTACGACCGGTACTGCCCTTGGGGGCGAGCATAGTAGAGGTCGTTTTCCAACACGTAGATGCGGACCTTGCTGCCGTTCGGCGCGCCACCGCCGAGCAACCGGTTCGGATCCGTCGCCTCGGTCCTCTCACCATAGGCGTCGGCCATGTCCCACCCGCGCGAGCCGGCGGACTGGGCGACGGAAGCATAACGGCCGAACACGATCTTACGCGCAGGGTAGGCCTGTCCCGGAGTGAGACCGCTCAGCATGAGTTCCACGCCGCCTTGGCGCGCGAGGGCCTGCTGCGCAGGGGTGATGCGTCCGTACAAACGGTAGACGTCCATTTGCTCCATCCGCATGGCAGAGTCTGGGTTGATCGGCTGGCCCGTGATCGCGGCCGGAACCATGGACAGCATGACGAGGATGTCGCGGTTGGTGAGTGCCGCATAGGCCGCGTACTGCTCGAGCGTCGCTTCGGTCTTGCCGAACCCTGATCGGATGATAGCCCGCCACTTCTCGCGGTCGACCCGGTCGTTCCTCACGCTGCCTGCGTCCGTCGGGCGCAGAGTCACCCACTTTTCATCGACCGTCGCTGTGAACCCCAAGTCGAGTTGCGGCAGGATCGTCCACATTTGTGAATAGGTGGATCGACCTTGCGCGATCGAGGCGATCGCCATCCACGAACACTCGTCGCTGAGCAGTGCGACGATGTTCTTGCCTAGCCCTTTCGCCGACTCGAGCATCCACCGCGAACCGTAGACGGTCAACGGTTCGTTCTCGACCGGGTCGAGGAACACACGGGCCACGTCTTCTGGGATCGTTGTCCTCGCGCCCTCACCGCCGAAAACGACCATAACGGAGTTCGCGATGCTCTTCTCCATCGGAGTTGCGACATACTCGCCAGGTTGGCTGGTGAGTTCCTTGGGCAAGGACGACCCGTCGCGTGGGCCTGACGTGATCGTCGCCGACTCTTGGCCGAGGTCCTTGACCGAGAGTTGGATCGAAATGTAGCCGTCTCCCTTTGAGACCGTCAGGCGCGTCTCCCGTGTGCTCCAAAAGTTTTGTGCGTAGGGTGAAACGAGCGAAGAGTAGAACATGCCGCGGCTCGGATCCCTTTCAAAGGAGACCGCCGCAAAGGCCTTCTTGTGGACCGCGTTCTCTTGTTCGAAGACGCGGAACGCTTGGCCGTTCGGAAGTCGCCGCAGGCCAGGCGACGGATCAAGCACATAGTGGGCCTCGCCGGTGTCGCCGACGTCAGCAAGGGCAGCAGGGCCGATCTCACGCAGGAGCCGGGTCATCAACCGATGGAGCGGCGAGCCCTGGTTCACCGACTGGAACTCTTCATAACGTTGCCCTCCATCGTCCGTCTGCATGAGCGGAATCACGGCTTCGATCAGTTTCTTGGCGTGCTCCTCGGTGTAAGGTTGCGAGACGTCTCGCTTGGCCAGCCAGTCCGCAATCAGTTTCGCGTCGGCCTCGCGCGCCTCCTTCTCTTCGGCGACCTCTTGGGCGCGCGTGCGCGTGAGCCACGTGGTGCCGTCCTTCTCCTCCCAAGTCGCATTGAGGGTCTGGGCGATCTTGTCGAGCGCCTCTTGCGTTGGGACGTCCGTGAACGAAACAAGGAAGAAGTCCTTCGTGACGCTCCCGCTGGGCTTGATGGTCTTGCCGATCTGCTTGCCCAGCGCATCGAGCACGACGGACGAATGCGCGCAGGGGTGGGTGAACGTCACGGTCTGCGGAGTCAAGAGCGTGACGATAAACAAAGCAAGCATCATCACTGTCCTCCGATCTTCTTGATTGCCTCGGCTAAGCGAGACTTCCACGGTTCCGGCAGCGAATCTGGCGAGTGATACATCGCGTCCGTGCGAACGCTGTCCGCGCTTGCTAGAAACGCACGATAACCCGCTCCTGGCAGAAAAACGTCGACCTGAACGCGTTCAACGTCCGCGACCGTGAGATGAGAAAAGTCTCTCAATTCATTCGACTGTCCAGACTTGATCACCCTGGCCGTTTCTTCGATCGATGGATATCCGAATGCGATGTTCTTGGGCGTCAATGGGACGAGGAACGAGTTTGAGATCGTCGTTACGCGGACAACAGTGCCTTCTGGAATCGAGTCCAGTGTCGCGTACTTTGGCGGAATCAGCCCGCTGAACGACACTCCGCCCGACGACCAATCGGGTGCGTTAGGTTGCACCTCAAAGAAGAGCGTTCGGACATTGACAAGGCTCTCTGCAATGGCCGCTTGGGCGGCCCGGGGCACTTGGTTCCATGGGAGGAGCAGGCTCCCAGAACCAGCTTCTTCGCGCTGCCTTCCGCTCAGGCTTCCGTAGACTCGTAGTGCTGTGAAATCGAAGTTGTAGTTTGCCGACACTGGGAGGAACAAGAGCCCA
>CAZGXW010000035.1:0-28172 GCA_964529975.1 uncultured Fimbriimonadaceae bacterium | reverse complement strand
CCTTTCTGCATTCGACGGTGACATCTCCCAGGTGTTCAAGCTCGCACTTAAGCATGTCGAGCAAGGCGTGGCGCCCGAGGACTTGTCGACTGCAATCGAGATCCGTTTACGACGAAACGCCTTGCAGGAAATGCGCCAATTGCTCGCCGAAAGCCACGATGAACGCTTTTGGCAGAAGTGGCTGAAGGAACGCAACTGGATCGTCGGCGGCTACGAGGCCATAGTTTTGGCCGCGCGGGAGATCACCGTTGAAGAGCAGACAGACTATTTGTTGCACAGCGACGACGGCTACATGGACATCGTTGAGATTAAGTGCCCGTCTGACAAGTTTTGGAACGATAAGAAGGATGACCGGGGAAACTACGTCCCATCTCGCAAACTCATCAACGCGATAACGCAAGGCTCGAACTACGCGCTCTCCTGTGAGGAGATGATCATGAACAATGAGCGCGAGCAACGGCGCATTGGCGCACCTGTCGCTCGACCAAATGTCCTGGTGCTGCTGGGCAGAAGTGATCGCTGGGATAAAGAACAGTTTCGTGCGCAAAGGCTTTTGAACAGTACATTACATGGCGTCCGCGCAATCACCTATGACCAGTTGATGTCACGCTGTGAACGCGTGTTGCCCCCTGCGAGCGATCGCATCTAGAGTCGGCTCAGCCCCTGCACAGGCCAGTTGCCCGTATGGCGATGTTATTATATTGCGACAGAAACATGACTTGGCTTATCAGGTCTGGCACACCATTCGAGCGATCCGTCGCTACTATGCCTGCAAGATAATGCCGAATACGGTCGCGACAAAGCCGAGGATGCCGAGTATAAAGAAACCAATCTGGCCAAAGAAGGCAAGCATGGCCACCTTTGAGCCCGTCACTTTTTCATCTTGTTCGATGGCTTCTACATAGAGCCTGAAGAGGAAGATCAGCCCGATGGCCGCGCAGACCAAGGACGCTGCCATGCAGCCAATGGTTATCATGAAGACTGTGGCCGCCCATCCCTGGACTTCGTTTGCCAGGCCAATACCGCCGCCTCCGATTGCGAGCATAGCGAGACCAGCCTGCCACTTTGAATATTCTCCAAAGTAGTTGCGGACGTCGAGCGCATGCTGGCGGTCATCGGGATGAACAGGTTCCACGTGTTTAGAACCAAACTCTGACATAGCCGTTGCCTCGCCTGTGCATTAAACCACGCTAGGGCGGCAATGCCCAGCATTCTCCAGCTGAACTCTGAGACTGCCCCAAACGTGAAAGCCGGGGATCGCGCATAATCACGCTTTAGGGCACGGCGCCCTAGGCATGAAAAAGATCCTCGTCATCGGCAGTGGGCCGATCATCATCGGGCAGGCCGCCGAGTTCGACTACGCCGGCACGCAGGCCTGCAAAAGCCTCCGCGAGGAGGGCTACGAGGTCGTCCTCATCAACTCCAACCCGGCGACGATCATGACCGACGCCGAGATGGCCGACGCCGTCTACATCGAGCCGCTCACCGTCGACTTCTGCGAGCGCGTGATCGCCAAGGAGCGGCCCGAGGGCCTGCTCCCCACGCTCGGCGGGCAGACGGGGCTCAACCTCGCCAGCCAACTCGCCGACCAGGGCATCCTGGAAAAGTACGGCGTCAAACTGCTCGGCACGCCGCTGGAGGCCATCCGCAAGGCCGAGGACCGCGAACTGTTCCGCTCGCTCATGCGCGAGATCAAGGAGCCCGTGCCGGAATCGTGGATCGTCGAATCGGACGAGGAACTGCAAGCGGTGTTAGACGAGGTGCCGTACCCGTGCATCGTGCGCCCAGCCTATACGCTGGGGGGCACTGGGGGCGGGGTCGCTTATTCGCGCGAAGAACTTTGGGAGATCGGCCGCAAGGGGCTGAAACTCTCGATGCGCTCGCAACTCATGGTGGAGCGAAGCCTGCTCGGTTGGAAGGAGATCGAGTACGAGGTGATGCGCGACCGCGTGGGCAACTGCATCACGGTCTGCAACATGGAGAACTTTGACCCGATGGGCGTGCACACGGGCGACTCCATCGTCGTCGCTCCTTCGCAGACGCTTTCGGACATTGAATATCACATGATGCGGACCGCGTCGCTGAAGATCATCAACGCGCTGGGGATCGAGGGCGGGTGCAACGTGCAGATGGCGCTGAACCCGGACTCATTCGACTACTACATCATCGAGGTGAACCCTCGCGTGTCGCGGTCCTCGGCTTTGGCATCGAAGGCGACGGGGTACCCGATCGCTCGCGTCGCGGCGAAGATCGCGGTGGGGAAGACGCTCGACGAGATCGACAACATGGTCACGCGCACGACCAAGGCGTGCTTCGAGCCCGCGCTGGACTACTGCGTGGTGAAGATCCCGCGATGGCCGTTCGACAAGTTCGCTTCTGGCGATCGGCGGCTGTCTTCGCAGATGAAGGCCACAGGGGAAGTGATGGCGATCGACCGGACGTTCGAAAGCGCGTTTATGAAGGCGATCCGAGGTTTGGAGGTGAAGCAGAAGGACCTGCGGCACGCTCGCATCCAGTCTCTCGACGATGCGGCGCTGGAGCACGCGGTCTCGCGCCCGACGGACGAGCGGCTGTGGGCGATCGCGGAGGCGTTGCGGCGCGGTTGGTCGATGGAGCGCATCTACGATCTGAGTCGGGTTGACCGGTGGTTCCTGCAGAAGCTGACGCACCTCTTGATGATCGAAGGGCGCTTGGTGGTTGCTCGCGTGGGCATGGGCGAGTTCGAGGACGTGGGCGAACTAATCAAGGAAGCGTTCTTGATCGGCTATCCCTCGCCGACGATCAAGAGCCTGCTTTGTGCGACTGAGAAGGACATCGCTGACCTCGAGGCGGCAGGCGATTGTAAAGTGCGCGACCTGATGGACGTCGACCACAGGCTCTTGGAGCGCTTGATCTCGCTGATCGAGTATGTGCCGGACATCGACTTCTGTTCGCCAAAGAAGACGAAGTTCACGACCGACGAACTCTACTTCGACCATCTAATGCTGCAGAACCCAACCTACCACGCGATCCGCGATCTGCGTCAAGAAGCGGGCAGTTGCAGCATCGACTCTTGGATCCCAGAACCATTGTCCTCTGCTTCCTGCACCGATTTTCTGAGGTTCGCCAAGGGCGCGCTCGCAGAGATTGAGATGCAGAAAATCCAGCCCGTCTTCAAGATGGTGGACACGTGCGCCGGCGAGTTCGAGTCCGCGACGCCGTACTACTACGGCACGTTCGAGACCGAGGATGACGCGAAACTGGCTTTTTCCAAGTAGCCGGAACTTTGGCGGGCCGTGTCCCATTATCAGGATTGGGTTCGGTGTGCGTACCTGTACGTCGTCTTTAGCGCCGATCCCCAAAGACACTCACACCCCCCGTCAGCGATGGCGGGGGTTTATCGTTAAACGGCGGTCAATCGGGTAGAAAGGGGGAACCAAACAGTCTTCCGGACCGTTCGGAAGCATGACGGCCGCCCCCGGCGGCAGACAAGCATAAGGTTGCAATCATGAAGAAGATCGTTTTCTCAGCCCTCACGCTCGGCGTCCTCGCGGTCGCCTATGCAGTCTCTGGAGTCGAGTCCGGCCTCGCCGTCGGCGAGTCGGTGACCCCGTTCCACCCAACGCACGTTTCCGGCCCGGACAAGGGCACGGACACCTGCCCGCCGTGCAAGTACGGCTCGCGCCCCGCGGTCCAGGCATGGATCAGCCCGGCCGAGAAGGCCGAAGTGGTCGCGGCCATCGGCAAGACCCTCGAAGGCGCCGAGACCAAGTACGCCAAGACCGAGTTCCAAGGCTTCATGATCATGCTGACCCGCTGTGACGCGTGCGTTGACAAGGCCAAGACCTACGCGACCGAGTCGAAGACCAGCAAGATCGCCGTCGCCACGCTCGACGTGAACAACGAAGCAATCAAGAACTATAAGGTCAACACGGCCAAGGACATGCTCAACACCGTGTTCGTGTACAAGAACAAGAAGGTGGTCGAGAAGTTCGTGAACCTGACCAACAGCAAGGAAGACATCGCCAAGTTGGAAGCGGCGATCGCCAAGGCTTCCTCGTAAGCCTGAGAGACTAGGATCGAGCGGGCGGCCGGGTTTGCTGGCCGCCCGCTTTTTGTTGCGACTTTCGGCTTCTCGCGGCTCCCTGTGGACTGCCATAATCCAGCAGCCGCATGAAGGAGACCGTCCTCGTCCTTGGATCAGGCCCCATTAGGATCGGGCAGGGGATCGAGTTCGATTATTCGTGCGTCCACTGCGTCTGGGCCCTGGAGGAGATGGGCTATCGGGCCGTCATCATCAACAACAACCCCGAGACGGTCAGCACCGACTTTGACACAGGCGACGGGCTGTACTTTGAGCCCGTGACCCTTGAAGACGTCTTGGACGTTATCGCCCACGAGAACCCTATCGGTGTGGTGTGTCAGTTCGGGGGTCAGACGGCGATCAATCTGGCCGAGGGTCTGGCGAACGCCGGGGTGCGGATCCTTGGGACGCAGCACGACGCCATTGCGCTCGCCGAAGACCGAGACTTGTTCGAGAGGCTCCTCACAGAACTCAATGTCCCCAAGCCACCGGGAAGGGCAGTCCGATCCCTGCAGGACGCAGAGAAGGTCGCGGGCGAGGTCGGGTATCCGGTGCTAGTCCGACCGTCGTTCGTGCTGGGTGGGCGCGCGATGGAGATCGTGTACGACCCGTCGCACCTCGCAGGCTTCTATCAGGAGGCGGAGGATGCCAACCCGGACCAACCTGTGTTGGTCGACAAGTACTTCTTGGGCACAGAGGCAGAGGTCGACGTGATCAGCGACGGAACGGACACGCTCCTTCCTGGCATCATGCAGCACATCGAGCGCGCCGGCGTGCACAGCGGCGACTCGATGGCGGTGTATCCGCCGGTGTCGCTGAGCGACGACGTTCAGCGGCAGATCGTGCTCTCGGCGTGCTCGATCGCCCGCCGTCTCGGTATCAAGGGCGTGATGAACATCCAGTACGTGATCGTCGACGGGAGGGCGTATGTGCTGGAAGTCAACCCTCGCGCCAGCAGGACCGTGCCTTACCTTTCCAAAGTCACTGGCGTACCGATGGTGCAACTTGCGACCAAGTGCATGATGGGCGAGAAGTTGCGAGACCTCGGCTATGCGAGCGGGCTGTGGACCCTTTCGAGCGAGCGTATCCTGCCTGAGGCTTCGTTCGAGAGCGGACCGGTGGCCATCCCTCAACCGACGCTCTATGCGGTGAAGGCGCCCGTGTTCAGTTTCCAAAAACTGGGCAAGGTGGAGCCGAGCCTCGGTCCCGAGATGAAGTCGACCGGCGAGGTGCTCGGCATCGACCGCACGTATACCGCTGCGCTCTACAAAGCCCTGGTCGCGAGCGGCATCCAGTTCAAGTCCAAAGGAAAGGTCATC
This sequence comes from uncultured Fimbriimonadaceae bacterium, assembly GCA_964529975.1. GTDB lineage: Bacteria > Armatimonadota > Fimbriimonadia > Fimbriimonadales > Fimbriimonadaceae > JADFMN01. Next base: position 22,790 of record CAZGXW010000035.1, on the reverse strand, counting down.
CTGACCGTTCGAAACGACGACAAGAGGCAGGCGATCGCGATCGCAAAGCACCTCCAGTCTCGCGGCTACGAGATCGTCTCGACTCCGGGAACAGGGAAGTCGTTGAGCGACGCTGGCGTCAGGTGCGAGATCGTCAACAAGATCAAGGACGGGTCTCCCAACCTCCTCGAACTCTTGTTCTCCGGCGGAGTCAGCTTGATGATCAACACGCCTGAGGCAGGGCAGAACGCAGAGAGCGACGCGGCGAGGATACGGCGCGCCTGTATCGAAGTCGGCGTCGCGTGTGTGACGAGCATCGACACGGCGCAGGCGCTCGCCGACGCCCTCGAGGTCTTTGAGGACCCATCGAAGGCCTCTTGTGAGCCGTTCGTGCGCTATGTCTCGGCTCCAGAGCCCGTAGTACAATAACTGCGATGGCGGACGAGCACGCCGAAGAGCCCGAATATCTAAGCGAGCCTCCTTCGTTCTTCCCTTACGAGAAGGACGAGCTGCCTGACGGCACTCACGACCTCAACCGGACGCTCGTCGAGGTGCAGTTCGACCACATCGTGGTCTCCGAGTCCGAAGACGTGCGCCAGTACTATGTCCTGCTCACCGACGGCCGTCGCCACCTGATGATCGTGATTGGCGCGTTCGAGGCCACTGCGATCAGTTATGGGGCAGAGGGCGTTCAGACTGACCGCCCGATGACCCACGACTTGCTCGTGAAGTTCTTGGAAGCGATGGGCGGACGCGTCGATCGCATCGTGATCGACGACTTGTGGTCTTCGACCTACTTCGCGAAGATCTACATCAAGCACGGAAAGGAGGAGTATGAGGTGGACGCGCGGCCATCGGACGCGATCGCTTTGGCTGTGCGGCTGGATGTACCGATCTTTGCGATAGAGGGGATTCTGCGCGACTAGAGGCCGAGCATCGGCAGGATTTCCCGCAGGTCGGTGATTGTGACTTCGGGCTCTGCGGCTCCCTCGGGCTTGGGCTCAGGCAGCCCGGTCTTGGACGTGGGGGGGACGTCGCTCGGTCGCCTAATCCACACGTTTCTCCAGCCTGCCTCTTGGGCCGGGACGACGTCGTGCTTGTAACTGTTGCCGACGAACAGGATCTCGCCGCCTGAGTTTCCGCTTCTCTCTTCGGCCATACGCGTGACTTTGGGGTCTGGCTTGCCGACGCCCATCTCGCCCTCGATCAACACAACGTCGAAGTAGGGCCCGAGGTGGAGAGTCTCGATCTCCTGTCGTTGGATGTCCGCGGGACCGTTGGTGATGAGCCCAAGTTTGTACTTCTTGTGGAGCGCTTCCAGCACGCCAAGAACCTCGGGGAAGAGTTCTAGTGCGGCGTGTCGTTCTACATAGTAGGTGTGCGAAAGCCGTTCTGCGAGGGACTCGTCGAAGACGCCGACTCGTTCTAGGACTCGGCGCATGAGTTCGATGCGTGTCGTCTCACCGCTCTCGAGGTACTTCGAATACCAGTGCGTGTCCTTGATCGTGGGAGAGAACTCTCGGAACGCCTCACCCCACTGCCGGACCATTTCGTCGATCGTGTGACCATGTTCCGGGTGGTCTTCGAAGGCTAGCCTGAGACCCTTTTTCGCGGCGTCCCAATACGCACAAAGGGTGTCGTCGAGGTCAAAGTAGATGAACCGGACGTCCGCGAAGACGGGCTTCTCGCCCACCTTGGTGCGCTTGGGATCGAATCCTTCGTCCAGGCTCATTCGTGTCGACCTTCCTTGGCTCTCATTCCTCATTTTCGGTCGTTTAGGCCATCCTCATCGCCTTGCGGACCTCATCCATGGTCTGCTCGGCCCTGGCTGCGGCCCGTTCCGCTCCTTTCTTAAGAACGTCTTCGACCGTCGCGTCGTCCAATCGGGCCCGAAGGTCCCTCATGGGGCGCAGGAACTCGTTTATGACTTCGATCAACTCCTTCTTGTTCTGGACGCAGCCCCTAAGTCCCGCCCGATCCTCGTCCCACTGGGTCGTCCAGTCCTTTGAGTACAGCCGAAGGTACTGGCAGACGGCGCATCCCTCGGGCACTCCGGGGTCCGTCTTCTTGAGTTTGGTCGGTGTGGTGTAGGCCGACATGATCTTCTTGGCGGTCTCGTCGGCCGACTCGTTAATGTAGATGCAGTTGTCGTACGACTTGCTCATCTTTCGCAGCTTGCCGCTCTCGTCCGCATCGAGTCCGGGAACCTTGGCTCGTGCCTCGTCTTCAGGAATTAGGTACTTGATCCGTGCGAACACATCAACACCACTGATGCGGTTAAACCTTTGAGAAATCTGGTTTGTGATCTCTAAGTGCGGTGCCTGATCCTTGCCTACGGGTACACCGTAAGGTTTGTAAAGGAGAATATCTGCGGCCTGAAGAACCGGATACCCTAGTAACCCATATGGAACCTGTACGATAGTGAGCGCGGCATCGGACAGGAGAAGGACAGAATTGCGAAGTCCTCTCGCCAATTCAAAAACTTCAGACTCTGCCTTCGCAAGATCAATGTCAGACGGATCGCTCTGTGCAAGTGGATCCGAGATTGCTTGTGCTTCTTCGCAGAGCAAAACGACATCCTTGAGGGCACCACGCGCTTCGGGATTCAAGCCGGCTTCGCGGTCGAGCATGGCCTTAAACTCGTACAGGGCAATTGGTAGCGCATTGCTTACTTCCTTGCACCTGTTACCTACTCCGAGGCGGACGGCGCCAAAGCCATCGGAGTCCGTGCCAGATTCAAAGTCCTCTGGATGCTCAAAGGTGTGTCGAATCTTTGCGTGCAGCTTGCTTAGCGCTTCGGCTAACTTCTCAAGAGTGTTTGCATGCCATGAAAAGCGTGCGCCGGGGCTTCTAGGGTCACGCGCTAGATCCTCAATCTTCTCTTTGAATGTTGGTTGTCTCTCAAGCCAGGACAGCGGCGTGAACATCGACAGTAGCAGGTGAAGTTCTGCGTGTTGGTGCACGGCCGACTGCAAGAACACTGCCGACTTATCAGGGTCGATCCCGCCAGCGATGAAGTCTTTGGCGACTTCGCGCGAGTTGTGGGCAATATCGTCCGGATGCTCGCCCATCGTCGTGAGCGCGTGGTAGTCCGCGACCATGCAGTACATCTCGTACCCTTCGTTCTGCATGTCCACCCAGTTGCGCAGCGCGCCCTCGTAGTTGCCCAGGTGCAACCGCGGGTTGGTCGCGCGCATTCCGCTCAGGATCCGTCTGTTCGTCTCTGCCATCCGTGTCACAGCCCTATCAGGAACTTTACGATCGCGACCAAAGGCGGCCCGATGATTCGACCGATCAGATTGAAGTTGCCCAACTGGCTGAAGATTATGATCGCCAGGAACAACATCCCTCCGACCGTGAGGTTGAAGCGCGTCCACTTCAACCGAGTGGGGGCGGGCAGGAACGTGCCGAGCAGCCACATTCCGTCGAGCGGCCCGATGGGCAAGAGGTTGAACAGGCACAGGGCGACGTTGATCATCACGGCGTGAAAGAACCACGACACAAGGAAAGTCATCCCGAATCCATAGACGCTAGCGGGGTCGATGTCCTCGGGGCTCAGATACAGACCGAGACACCCAGCGAAGTCGGGCCAGCCCGCGATACATCCTCGAAGCAAGAGCGCAAAGATCGCCGCCTGGATGAAGTTCGAGGCAGGGCCAGCGGCGACGGCCATGAAGTGGTCCCACTTCGGGTTCCGCATCTTGCTGGGATCCATCGGCACGGGCTTGCCCCAGCCGATCCCAACGCCAGCAATGGCGGTGATCACCATCATGATCGTCCCGACAAGTTCGAAGTGCTTAGTGAGATTGAGCGTGACTCGTCCGAAGTAACTCGGCGTTGGGTCACCTGCAAGGTCTGCGAACTTCGCGTGGCAGTACTCGTGGATACCGATCGCAAGAAAGATCGTGATCGCGATCGCCAGAAGGTCGTATGCCGGCGGCAGTGCAGGCACTACCTCAAGTCCTCCGGAACGACCTCTCTCTCGAACATCTCCTCGAACGTTTCGCGCCTTTGCACGAGCGCGAACGATCCATCCGTCCTTACCAACGCCGTCGCGGGGCGCGAGTATCGGTTGTAGTTGCTCGCCATCGACGAGTTGTACGCCCCGGTGCACAGCACTTGCAGGAAGTCGCCCCGTCGCACGTTGCCCGGCAACTTCTTGTCGTCGAACAGCATGTCCGTCTCGCAGTGCTTGCCGCTCACGCGAACAGTGACCTCACCTTCGGGTGCTCGCCCATCGCCAGAAACCCATCGAACGGGATACGGACTGCCGTAAAGCGCAGGCCGCGGGTTGTCGCTCATGCCGCCGTCGACCGAAACGTAAGTGCGCGTCCCGCCAGAAGTCGGAACGGTCTTGACGTTGTTCACCTCATAGAGCGTCACGCAAGACTCCGCGATGATCCAGCGGCCAGGCTCTTGGACGAGAGTCGGCTCCAGCCCTTCGAGGTGCGGCACGATCGCAGCCACGACATTGCGGCAGTACTCGAACGGGTCGACTTCCGGCGTGTCGTCCGTGTAGCGCACTCCCATTCCGCCGCCGACGTTGATCACTTGGGCAGCAAACCCGTGCCTGCGCTTCATCTCGTTGGCGAACCGTGCGAGCGCCTCGCCGCCGTTGATCTGTGCCTCAGGGTCAAGAAGTTGCGATCCGACGTGGCAGTGGAAGCCGACCACGGGCAGACCAAGCGAGAGTGCTTTGCTAAGCGCCGACTCAGCCGAGCCGTCCGCGATGTTGAATCCAAACTTGGTGTCGGCTTGGCCCGTGCTGATCTTCGCGTGGGTCTTCGGGTCGACTCCCGGAGCGAGCCGCAGCATCAGGTCAGGGCACTTGCCTTGGATTGCGGCGATCGCATCGATCTCCTCGAAGTTGTCGACAACAATCTGGGAGACGCCGAGTTCGAACGCTGCATGAAGTTCTTGAAGCGTCTTCGCGTTGCCGTGCAGGTGCGTCCGATTTGCGGGGACTCCTGCAGCCAAAGCGGCGCGTAGTTCGCCCTCGCTCGCGGCGTCGATCAGGCACCCCTCGCTGGCAACGATGGCAAGGACGGCGAGGGTCGAGTTCGCCTTGCTGGCGAACGTCAGTTCGCACTTTGGGTACGCGGCCTCGAACGCCGCCTTGTACCGACGCACTCGCTCGCGCAAGTGGGCCTCGTCGATGACATAGAGCGGAGTCCCGAACGAGGCCGCCAAGTCGCGGACGATCTCGTCGCTCAGGGTCAGACGTGAGTCCACGGCGGCCTCGGATGTCATTGGCGGATTATGGCAGGGGGTCGTCACGCCCGCTGGGAGTGTGCCGCTAACATCATCCCCCGGTAAAATCACCGACACGTGAAGCGCATCGCGGTGCTCGGCTCAACTGGCTCCATCGGAGTCCAGACCCTTGACATCGTTCGCAAGCACCCAGACCGGCTCAAGGTGGTTGGGCTTGCGGCGCACCGCAACGCCGACCAGATCAAGCAGCAGGCCCAAGAGTTCGGCGCGACGCACCTCGCGCTCAACGACGAGTCTGCAGCAAAGGCGTCAGGCCTGCCAGGCGGCATCGACGCCGTCACCGCGCTCGCCGCGCTTGACGACGTCGACCTCGTCGTCGTCGCAGTCAGTGGCGTGATCGGCCTCATGCCCACGATCGCCGCCGTGCAAGCAGGGAAGGACGTCGCGCTCGCCAGCAAAGAAGTCCTCGTCTCCGCGGGCGAGGTCGTGATGCCCCTTGTTCGCGAAAAGGGCGTCACAATGACGCCGATCGACAGCGAGCACAGCGCGCTGTTCCAATGCCTCCAGGGTTACACCAACGACCAGATCGCCAAACTCATCATCACAGGCTCCGGCGGGCCGTTCCGCGGCAAGACTAGGGAAGACCTCAAGCGGGTGACGACCGAACAGGCGCTCCAGCACCCCACCTGGCGCATGGGAGGCAAGATTACGGTCGACAGCGCGACCTTGATGAACAAAGGGCTCGAGGTCATCGAGGCCCGGTGGATGTTCGACGTGAAACCCAGCCAAGTCGAGGTGGTCGTCCACCCTCAAAGCATCGCGCACTCGTTCGTCAAGTTCACCGACGGAAGCGTTCTCGGGCAGTTCGGCTGGCCGGACATGCGCCTCGCCATCCAGTACGCGCTGCTCTATCCCGAGCGCAAGCCCAACGACCTCAAGCCCTGGGATCCCACCGACACACCGCAACTCACCTTTGAGAAGCCGGACGAGCAGACGTTCCGGTGCCTGGCCCTCGCCAAGCAGGCTCTCAAGGCAGGCGGAACCATGCCTTGCGCCATGAACGCGGCCAACGAGATCGCCGCGAACGCGTTTCTCGCTGGGTCCTGTGGCTTCCTCCAGATCGCCGATATCGTAGAAGAGGTCATGGTGAAGCATGCACCCGGACGCCCGAGCCTGGAGAACTTGGTGCAGACCGACGCTTGGGCGCGACGGACGGCACAATCGTTGCTTGCCGTACGTACCAGATAGGGCATGGACGCGCTCGCTTCCCTAGGTTCGTTCTTCCTGACGGTCATCGTCGGGCTGCTCGTCCTGACCGTCCTGGTCTACGTCCATGAACTGGGGCACTACCTTTTTGCACGCTGGTGTGGGATGAGGGTCAACGCGTTCGCCATTTTCATGGGTGGCGTGCGGAAGACCGATTTGCGGCCATATCTCGAAAAGCCACTGGCGCATCCCGCATGGGTCTGGGCAGCCTTCGTGCTCTCGTTCGCCGCTGCAGCTGCAGGCTCGATCGCCGCTGTTCTCCCTCTGTACTTGGCTGGATTGACGCTCGCAGGCATCATCGTCCCCATATGGGCGATGTGCAGACTGTCCGTCCTGTACCACGTGCCGCTCAAGCAGATACTGGGTACCTGGATCAAGTCGGTCTTGGTCGCGCTCGTCGTGCTCGCGTTCGGCACGAAGTTCCAAGGCGTCGATCCCGCGATGTTCGTCGGAGCGCTGTCTGCCGCGACGCTCATCGCGCTCGCGCTCGCCTACTATCTGCCGCTCAACTTGCGAGAGCCTGAGGACGACAAGCAGGGGTTCGGACAGATCAATGTCCCATGCAAAGAAGACGGCACGGTCAGCAGCCTGCCTGTCCGATTCCGACCGGTTTGGCACCGACAAGGGAAGGACGGCACAGAGTATTCGCTCTTGTTGCTCCCGCTGGGCGGGTTTGCGCAGATTGCAGGCATGCATGCCAAGGCTGATGGGAGCGAGGCCCAGATCGAGGGAGGCTTCTTCAGCCGTCCTCCGTGGCAGCGATTGCTCGTGCTTTTCGCCGGCCCCCTCTTCAGCATCCTGTTTGGGCTCATCGTCTTGTTCGGACTGTATTCGGTCGCCGGCAGGTATGTGCCCGACACGCGGCCTGTAGTGGGCGGAGTGTCCCCAGAGTCTGGGGCTGCTGCTGCTGGCCTTGAAGAGGGCGATGAGATCGTCGAGATCGATGGTCAACCCGTGCCGGACTTCTACACCTTGACCTTGATCGTCCGGGACAACTGGACCGAGACACAAGAGGGGAAGTACGAGCCTGTGCCGGCAAAAGTGACTTTCAGGCGCGACGGCGCCCTGAAAACTGTCTCCGTCGTTCCGACCGTGGACACAGAGCCGCAGCCGCTCAGGAACAAAGACATGGAGCTCCAAAGCGAGCGCGCCATCCAGGCCCGGCTTGGAATCCTGTTCCCGATGAAGCACGTCTACCTGAGCCCGGGTGAGGCAATGGTTCAGGCCGTCGAGGCTCCGCTGGTCATGGTGGCCGGCCTCGCCAAGATCGTGGCCCAGCCGTCCACCGCAAAGGACCAAGTCGCCGGACCGGCGACCATGGCCACCGTCGCCAGCGCGGCCGTCAATAGCGGGCTCTACTACGTGTTCTCGCTAGCGGGCGTACTCAGCATCTCCCTTGGCGTCATGAACCTGCTGCCCATCGTTCCGCTAGATGGAGGGCAGATGGTGGTCGCCTTCGTTGAGATGCTGCGTGGCGGCAAGCGGCTGAGCCTCAACGTCCAGAATTGGCTGATCAACTCGGGCATCGGCCTCCTCGTTCTCCTCATGCTCGCGGTCTCTGCCGTCGACTTGGGCCGCCGGGCTAATGCGAACCAAGCGGAGACCCAGCGGCAGGCTCAGCCCAAGTGAATCTGGCCCCCGGGCCCACCTATGGCCCTGTGCCATAATTTACGTTCGCGCCAAGCCCAACCCCTGGCCTTGCTTGGCGTCGATTTGAACCTGAGGAGCAGAGATTTTGTCCAAAGCAACCCCCCTCAAGCCCAGCGAGCAAGCGGCTCGCCTATATGCCGACCGCCTTATCCTTCAAGAACTGACCGAGATGTACGAGGTCATGAAGCCGAGCGAGATCTCGGACAGGCTCAAGGCGACCGGCCTCGGGCTCCCTGCCGTCCGCTCGCTCCTTGCCAGCAACCCCACGATGTTCGCGTACCAGGAGCGCCGCTGGGTTCCGGCCGCCCGTGTCGCGGGTGCAGGCCGACCGTTCCACGAGGCCCTGCGGCTCGTCGTCGAGCGATACGACGCTCCGATGCCGCTCGACCTCGCCATACACGAACTTAGTCGAACGCGTGGCCGCTCGGCCGATTGGGTCGAGGCCGCCATTCGGCGAACCGCTGTCGATTCGGAGCACCTCTTCCTGACCAAGAGCGACCACCTCGTTCCTGCGACCATCGTCTTCAAGGCGGCGGACGAGGACTTTGAACGCGCGCTCCTGGTCAACAAGATCTCGGCCGAAGAAGTCGAAGCCGTCGAGAAGGAACTTGTTCGGTTCAACTGGCTCCACGAGGACGCCATCATGCTCGCCCTCGAGCGAACCTCTCCTGTCAGCCTGAAGGCGCTTGGCGCAGCCGCTTGGAGGAAACTTTCTCCCGATGAGCCAACCGCGCCTCGCTTGTACGACTGGCGCGCTTTCAATGCCGAACTCCTGAGCATCCCGGGTTTTGTGTACTCGCCGAACGGAAAGATATACGCAGAGAGCGAGGCAGGCAAGTGGCTTAAACTCGCCGCCGTCGTCGCCCCCAAGATCAAGCCGACGATTGAGATCGAAGACGTCGCCCCGCTTGAACTCAAGGCCGCCGACGTCAAGGTGCTCATCAAGGAGATCAAGGCAAGCGATCAGAGCGTGACCGTCGCTCAGCTCCTGGAACAGCACTACGAAATCACCCCTGCCGTCAAGACCTATCCGGACGACATGGCGAACATGATGGCCGCGCTCCAGAGCCGGGACGAAGTGTGGTGGGTCGGAGGAGACCGGTTCCGCGCCCCGGAATCTGCGCCCGACTTCATCCGCACTTTGCCGAAGCCGTTTAAGTTCGAAAAGTCGGACCTCAAGGACGCCGAGGGAGAGCTCGTGGACGTCGAGATGAACGACGAAGGCCTGAGCAGTTCGCTCCGCAAATTGCTCTCGCACCCCCTCGCGACCGACGTGAAGGACGAGGACGTCCTCCCAGAGCCAAAGAACGCGCCGGAATCGCTCCGACTCGTTCTGAAGTCGATCCACCGAGAACTCGGTACGTTCCCGATGTGCCAGTTCCCGACCGGTTTCTTCGATGCCAAGCCCCCGATCCAGGAGCTCATCTTCATCGACAAGGAGGGCAGGGAACTGCAGGTCTGGCTCAACCACAAGCACCGGCTTCTGTTCAACTTGATCGACTGGTGGCTCGACCAGCCAGTCGAATCGGGCGCGGTATTCAAACTAACGAAGACCGACAGGCCCAACGTGTTCGAGTTCGAGTGGCTTGAGCAGACCGACCCCGTCGTCTACATCAGTAGCCAGCGCATGGAGGAACTGCGAGGCATCTCCGGCAGGGCCGACGAGATGAGCACTTTCGACATCCTGCGCGAGGTCATGACCCACTGGCCGAAGGGCGCGGACTTCTTGACCGTCCTTTGGGAGGTAAACGTCGTGCGCCGGACGTCGAGGCGGTTGCTCGCATCGCTGCTCAGCGGCTACTCGTGCTTCTACCAGCGCTCGGGCTCGCCGGTCTGGCACTACGACCACAAGAAGGTCGACCAGGGCTTCGACAAGACCAAGCGCAAGTTCGTTCTGAAGGACTAGGAAAGAGGGGAGCGGGGGCAGGAAACGGTGATTCGTCCCTACTCTCGCTCCCGATCCTGCTCCCGACCCCTGCTATAATCTCAACCTAGAAACCAGCCATGGCCAATCTGAAGTCATCGAAGAAGGACATCCGCCGCAACGCCAAAGCGCGCGCGGTGAACCAGTCTGTCCGAACCGGGCTCAAGACCCACGTCAAGAAGGTCCGACAGGCCATCGAGGCTGGAGACCCCGCCAAGACCGCGGAAGCGCTCAAGATCGCGCAGAAGAGCCTCGACAAAGCGGCTCAGCGCGGGATCATCCACAAGAGGCAGGCGGCACGACGCAAGTCGCGCATCGCAGGCGCCGCGGCTAAGGCCGCGAAGAAGTAAAGCCTCGGGCCCATCGCGCTTCTCCCTGCATCGGGATAACATGGCCCAAACCATGGGACGTGGGACGTTGCTTGACCTCAACCCCGAATCCCAGGGCCTCTCTGCGTCGCTCTGCCGCGACATTCGTTTGATCGATGCCCTCCTCTACGAGACTCTGCACGAGCAAGAAGGAGAATTCCTGGTCTCGCTCGTTCGAGACCTCTACTTTCAGTCGCAAGAGACTGGGCCGACGAACCTCTTCGAGCGGCTGCCTTCTCTGTCCGACCCTGTCACGGCGCGAAAGGTCGCCAGGGTGTACACGATCTTGTTCCAACTGCTCAATATCGCAGAGCAAAAGGAGATCGTCCGCGCGAACCGCTCCCACACACAGCGGCCGGAGAGCCTGGGTGCTGTCTACGCCCGTCTCTCTGAGTCGCTTGAGGCCGACGAAATGGCGAGCATCCTCGAGAGCGTCGCTGTTTGCCCGACCCTAACGGCCCACCCAACGGAGGCGAGGAGGCGGGCGGTGTTGAACCGGTTGGACTCTATCGCACTCGCGCTGGGCGAAAGCCAGTTGCAAGAGCAGGACCTCGGGCTAGACGCTCCCCTGGGAGCGACCGACATGTCCGAATCCTCGATGCGGCGCAACCTCACTGCCCTGTGGCAGACGGACGAACTGAGGACGGCGCGCCTCACAGTGCAAGAAGAGGTCAACAACGTGCTCTTCTTCTTTGAGCGGACCATCTTCGACGCGGTCTCTTGGGTCGATCGTGACGGGCAACGGGCTTGGAAGGAGCACTTTTCCGGGCCGGCGCCACACCTGAACATCGAGTATCGCTCTTGGGTAGGCGGGGACAGGGACGGGAATCCAAACGTAACCGCGCTAGTGACTTGGGAAGCCGCTCTCAAACACTCGAAACTGGTCCTTCAGGCATACCTCAACAACGTGGTAAAGCTTCGCGGTGAACTGACAAACAGCACGTCGGCCCTCTTCGGAGGCGACGCGCTCGAGTCGCGCATTGCAGAGGACTGCGAACGGTTTGGCGTCTCTATCCCAGACCGCTACTGGAGGCGAAACTCTGCGCTTGACCTCGCGCTAAGGTACTTTGAGGCGCGACTACGAGCCAGGTTCCAGTATACGGAGGCGCTGGAGTCCGGCGAAGACGCAGTCTTACCCAAGCAGGCCTACGAGTCCGTGGACGAGTTCCGCGACGATCTGCTTAGGCTCCAAACGGTGCTGCTCGATTCGAAGGCGGCGATCCAGGCTGAGACGGGGCTCATGGCGCGGCTCATGCGTGAGGTCAATAGCTTTGGGTTTCATCTTGCTGCCATAGACGTGCGGCAGCATTCAAATCGCCACGAGGACGCCGTTGCGGAACTCTTAGCCGCGTCAGGCGTCGTCGCCGACTATCGCGGCCTTGACGAACAAGCCCGAATCGACATGCTAGTTCGCGAAATTGAGAACCCAAGGCCGCTTGTCGATTCTGAATGGAAGGGTAGTGCTGAAACGGAAGACGTACGTGAGACGTTTCTGGCGATCAGGCGCATCCAAACCTGTATTGGAGAAGATTCGATCCAAGCATACGTGGTCAGCATGACTCACGGAGTCAGCGACTTGTTGGAAGTCTTGCTCTTTGCAAAGGACGCAGGTTTGCTGAAAGATGGCTCGGTGCCCTTCGACATTGTGCCGCTGCTCGAGACGATCGACGACCTTGAAAACGGCCCGGAGCTTTTAGAGTCGCTCCTGGCGCTTCCCCTTTACAAGAGGCAGTTGGAACGACGCGGAGACCGTCAGGAAGTCATGCTCGGTTACAGCGACTCGAGCAAAGACGGTGGGTTCTTCTCGGCGAACTGGGCCCTATACAAAGCGCAGGGCCGCCTCTCCGATGTCGCCAACGCCCACGAAATCAAAGTTCGGTTCTTCCACGGGCGGGGCGGCACGGTCGGCCGCGGGGGAGGGAGAGCCAGCAAGGCGATTCGAAGCCAACCGCCTGGCGGGTTTGATGGTCAGATCAGGTTCACCGAACAAGGCGAGGTCATCAGTTTCCGCTACAGCCTTTCTCCGATTGCGCACCGCCACCTTGAACAGATCGTTGGGGCGTCGATCCTGGAGACGGCGGAGTATCGCAGCAAGTCGCAGCCTCAAGACGATCCTCGCTGGCACAGGGCGGCAGAGGAGATCGCCGCAGTCTCTCGCGAGACTTATCGTTCGCTTGTGTACGACGACGAGAGGTTCTTCGAGTTCTACACTCAGGCGACCCCGATCTTTGACATTTCCCACCTGCCCATCGCGAGTAGGCCGGTCATGCGCTCAGGTGGCTCGGTCGCCGGTCTTGAGGATCTTCGCGCAATCCCTTGGAATTTTGCTTGGGTCCAGAGTCGCTATGTTCTGCCGAGTTGGTACGGGTTGGGCACGGCCCTAGACAGGTTCGTACAAAATGACGATAAGAATTTGGGCCTTGTACGCGAGATGGTCGCAGACTGGCCGCTTTTTGAGACCGTATTGCGCAACGCCGAACTCGAACTCGCCCGGGCAGAACTGAAGACTGCCTCTTGGTACTCGGCCAGAACCCTTGACCAGGCCCTTGGTGCCAGGATCCACGAACAAATCATGGCGGAGTATCGTCTGACGTTACGTCGCGTGCTCGAGGCTTTTGGACAGGAGGAACTGATGGAAAGGGCGAAGGTGATTCGAAGGACTATCCAACTGCGTAACCCAGCCGTCCTTCCGCTAAACCAGATTCAGATCGCTCTTGCCGCGAAGCAAGACGAACAGTACCGCGAGGCAACGTTGCAGACGCTCGCAGGCATAGCTGCCGCGATGCAGAGCACAGGCTAGGAAAGGGAAGAGGATATGGCACTAGAGATCGAAAGGGCGAGTCTGCAACAACGCGACCTCTTGCGCAGCCTTCTGAACATGTACCTCCACGAGATGACCGTGTACGAGGACGTCGAGTTCGGTGAAGACGGCAACCTCGCGTATCCCCACTATTCGTGCTACTGGGTCGAGCCCGAACGCCATCCGTTCCTTATCCGAGTCAAGGGAAAGGTCGCTGGATTCGTGCTCGTTCGCGACATCGAGTCGCTGAAGGGCGGGCACATCCACACGGTCGCCGAGTTCTTTATCCTCAACATGTACCGAAGGCTTGGAATCGGCGAGGAGATCGCCCGCATGGTGTTCGACCAGTTCCCGGGCCAATGGCAGATCGCCGTTCAAGAGCCGAACAAGATCGGTCGCACCTTCTGGAAGACCGTAATCTGGCGGTACACGGGCGGGCGGATGAACGAGTTCCGGCGCAGCGACTGGGCTGGGCCGATCTATGAGTTCCGTTCTCCGGGTGCCCGCCCACCTGTCGCTCCGACCCCTACTGAGTAGAATCCGGCCATGTCCGGCACCCTGGTTGGCGCGCCCGTAGGCGCGCTCGATCCCAAGACCCTTGCCTCGTTTGAGGAAGCGTTCCGAAGCGACCGCCAGAACTTGGCCGCCATGAACGCTCTCACCAACGCGCCGCTCAGCAAGGTGGCGGTGGATTGGGAAGCGGTGAAACGCCTCGACAAGGCGTTCTCGCATCACTTGCCGGAGAACAAGGTCACCGCTCAAAAGATGTCCGGACGTTGCTGGCTGTTTGCTGCCCTCAATACGTTTCGCGTCCGAGCCATCTCGACGATGAACCTCGGGGACGACTTTGAACTGAGTCAGGCCTACCACTGCTTCTACGACAAGCTGGAGAAGTCCAACTACTTTCTGAACAACATCCTTGCTACGCTCGACGAACCTGTCGGGTCGAGGGTCTTGGACCACCTTCTTGCTGACCCGATCCAGGACGGCGGCCAGTGGCACATGTTCATAAACTTGGTCAACAAGTACGGTGTCGTGCCCAAGTCGGTGATGCCCGAGACGGACTCGTCCTCGAACACCGCCGCCATGAACGCCCAGATCACGGGCCGACTGCGTGAGTTCGCCTGGCGTCTGCGCTCGGCCCATGAGGCAGGGAAGTCGTCCTCCGACCTGGACCAGATGCGCACCGACCAGATGGCGCAAGTCCACAAGATGCTGTGCCTGCACCTGGGGGTGCCGCCAAAGGAGTTCGAGTGGCAGTGGCGCGACAAGGACCGGAAGTTCACGCGCGCCGGTACGACAACGCCGCAGAAGTTCTTTAAGCAGTATGTCGGAATGGATCTAGACGACATGGTGTGTCTGATCCATGACCCGCGGCCCCAGCACGAGTTCAACCGGCTCTACACGGTCAAGTTCCTCGGAAACGTTGTGGGGGGCGCTCCCATCGCTTACGTCAACGTCGACTTGCAGACGATGAAGAAGGCGGCGATCGCACAGATATCAGACGGAGAGCCTGTTTGGTTTGGCTGCGACGTGGGGAAGTACCTGCACCGCGACCTTGGCACGATGGACTTGGATGTGTTCGCGCTTGACTTGCTCTACGGCAGCGATCTTGAACTGCCCAAGGCGGAGCGCCTTATGTATCGGCAAAGCATGATGACGCACGCGATGGTGTTCACAGGCGTCGATCTCGACGACTCTGGTTCGCCCCGAAAGTGGCGCGTCGAGAACTCCTGGGGAGAGGAGGGCGGCGACAAGGGCTTTTATCAGATGTCTGACGCCTGGTTCGACGAGTACAACTTGGAGGTTGTAGTCCAGAAGCGGTTCGTTCCGCCTGCCGTCGTGGCAGTCCTGGACCAGGAACCCGTTGTGCTCGATCCCTGGGATCCGATGGGAAGCCTGGCATAGTTTGGGCATTTGACGCGTGTTCGAGAGCCGCGCAGACAGTCGTTTCGCACGAAACTTGGTCTACCCCTTTGCCATCGCAAGGTGAATGAGGTCTCGTGGCGGCTTGAACTCCACGTCTTCCTTAACCGTCTCCAGCACTTCGATCCTTGCTCCGGGCGAGATCGACAACAAGTGTCCAATCACGTCCTCGACAAGCCTCTCAGGTGTCGATGCGCCGCTCGTCACCCCCACCGTGCTGGCGTCTACGACCCTGTCCCCGATGTCGCCCGGCTCCATGACCAGGTATGCGCGGGCGCCTGTCGTTTCTGCGACTTCGCGCAAGCGGTTAGAATTCGACGACGTCTGCGAGCCCACGACGAGGACGACGTCACTTTTCGCGGCAAGTTCTTTGACAGCGGTCTGCCGGTTGGTGGTCGCGTAGCAGATGTCCTCCTTTTTCGGCATCTCCATGTGCGGGAACTTCTGTCGCAACGCGGCGATAGTCGCTTGCACTTCGTCGACAGAGAGCGTCGTCTGGGTCACCACTGCAAGGCGATCGTGAGGAGGCAACTCCAACAGTGCAACGTCCTCCGGGGTCTCGACAAGCAGCATCCTGTCCGGGGCCTCACCCATAGTTCCCTCAGCTTCAACGTGACCCTCGTGACCGATGTACACCATGAAGTAGCCCTTCTCGGCATAGCGCCGAGCCTCGTTGTGCACCTTGGTCACCAGTGGACAAGTGGCGTCGATGATCGTGAGCGACCGGTCCGATGCGACACGCCGTACCTCGGGAGAGACTCCGTGCGCAGAGAACACCACAACGGACCCCTCAGGAATGAGATTGACGTCCTCGACGAACACGACGCCCTGCTCCTCGAAAGACCGCACGACCCACTCGTTGTGAACGATGGCGTGGCGGACGTAGATCGGCGCACCGTGGATCTTCAGCGCCAGGTCCACGACCTCGATCGCATAGGCGACCCCGGCACAAAACCCACGAGGTGCAGCGAGCAGGATGGTTTCCACGTGGCCCTAGTGTATCGGGTTTTGAGCTGGGGGGAGGGCGAGCGTCCCCGTGGACCGAAGTAACATCGTCCGATGAAGCGCAGGGACTTTCTCAAGGCGGGCCTGGCGGCAGGAGTCGCGGCCGTCGCCCCCAAGGCCGGGGCACAACGGCGGGTCGATCCGTTCGAATTCGACGAACTCACCGTCGCCGACCTTCGCGCCAAGATCGATAGCGGACAGGAGACCGCTGCCTCGATCACAGAGAAGTACATCGCGCGCATCGAAGAGATCGACAAGAACGGCCCGAAGGTCAATTCGGTGATCGAGATAAACCCCGATGCTGTCTCCATCGCCCAAAGCCTCGATCGCATCAGGCGAGCTCGCGGACCTCTCTTTGGCATGCCGGTCCTGATCAAGGACAACATCGACACTGCCGACAAGATGGCGACGAGCGCAGGATCGCTGATCCTTGCCGAGCACCGCGCGAAAAAGGACGCGTTCATCGTGCAGCGACTCAGGGCTGCCGGTGCGATCGTCATCGGGAAGACGAACCTGAGCGAATGGGCGAACTTTCGATCGACCAAGTCGAGCAGTGGATGGAGCGGCAGAGGCGGCCAGACAAGAAATCCCTACGCGCTCGATCGCAACCCGTGCGGGTCATCGAGCGGATCCGGAGCAGCGTGCAGCGCAAACTTGTGCGCGCTGGCTGTCGGTACTGAGACGGACGGCTCGATCGTGTGCCCGTCCACGTTGAACGGCATCGTCGGCATCAAACCGACCTTGGGTCTGGTCTCTCGGAGCGGCATTGTTCCGATCGCGCACAGCCAAGACACGGCTGGCCCGATGTGCCGCACAGTACGCGACGCGGCGCTTTTGCTCGACGCTCTGGCGGCTCCCGACCCGAACGACCCCAACGAGTACAAGGGCTCGTCCAACTACGTCCAGCACTGCAACGCCGCCGGTTTGAAAGGGCGTCGCATTGGAGTCGCGCGACAGCACTTCGGCTTCAATCCGCAGGTCGACAAGGTGATGGAGGACGCCATCAAGGCTCTCAAAGACGCGGGGGCAGTGATCGTCGATCCTTGCGACATCCCGACGACGGGGCAGTACGACGACACGGAGTTCGAAGTCCTCTTGTACGAGTTCAAGGCTGACCTCAACAAGTACCTCTCGTCCCACGATACTCCGGCCAAGTCCCTCGCCGATCTCATCCGCATGAACGAGGAGATGAAGGACAGGGAGATGCCGTTCTTCGGTCAAGAGATCTTCCACATGGCACAGGAGAAGGGCCCGCTTACCGAGAAGAAGTACAGAGACGCGCTTGCCAAGAACCATCGGCTTTCGCGCAAGGAAGGGATCGATGCGACCATGGACAAGCACAAGGTCGATGCGATCATCGCCCCGACAGGGAGCCCAGCCTGGACGACTGACCTGGTGAACGGCGATCACTTCACGGGAGGCTCTTCCTCGCCTGCTGCGGTGAGCGGCTATCCCGCGATCACCGTTCCCGCCGGATGGGTGCGTGGTTTACCGGTGGGCCTGACGTTCTTCGGTCGCAAATGGAGCGAGCCGGTGCTGATCAAGTTCGCCTACGCGTTCGAGCAGGCGACAAAGGTGAGGCGGAAGCCGCAGTTCCTCCCGACTGCGGACCTGAACTAGTGGATGGCCTGCGCGCGCGCGTCGTCAAGGATCTGTCTAACATTGAGCCTGTCGGCCCATTCGTCAAGATAAGAGTTGTCTAGTAATCCGGCTTGGACGTCCAGGACAGCAACTATGTCGTTCCATTGTCGGTCGCTTACGCGGCCGCCAAGTTCAAACCAAAGCAGCTTTCGGAGCACGATGTCCTCTGCAGAGACGACTGGAACATAAAGCCCGGGGAGAATCTCGAGGTCCACTCGACGAGTGTATTCCGCTTCCTGAAACGGAGTACCTATCGGAATGAAGCAGTCGATACGCAAGAGTGACTCGTAGTGCGTCATTTGGAACGACCGGTACTCGTCATGAGTGTTCAGCGCTTGTTCGATCATGCTCGAGGTAAGCGTGAACTCCGCTTCAAACTCTTCTAAGAAGCGAGCTGCATTAGACGCGTCAATCTGGATTGCCAAGTCAAGGTCGTTGGTTTGTCGAGGGTGACCATGAACAGAACTCGCCACGGAGCCCCCAATAAGAAACGGAATGTCGAGATTCTTCAGCCGTTCTAGAAAGTGTCTAAGCGCCTCGGTCTCTTGCATCAACTTTCGCTTCTCGAATTCGTTTCAAAGCAAGGTGCTGGATCTGCCAGCCGAGCTCCATTCTCTCGATCGTCTTCTGTAGCCTTTGTGTGGGCGTCAGTGACCGCAACCTAGCAAGCTGGAGACGATATGCCTCTAGATTGACCAAGGTCAGGTCAGTGCGCTTCACGCCTCCATTTTACTCCCGCGTCTTTGTAAGCGTCACGCCGCAGGATGCGACGTTCGACATCCCGGCGGGTGATAGCTTTTCGATCGTCACACACACCGACCTTAGTTTGGGAAACGAGGCGAGCGCCCGTTCCTGGAACGCCCCGGCCAGACCCTCGACCGTGAGGAACGAACGCGACGCGCTGATCTCCAACAGCATCCCTGCTAGGGCCCCGTAGTCCAACGTGTCTTCCAAACGGTCGGTCGTGTCGGCCGAGCCGTCCACTGAGGCCACTATCGTGGCGACAAAGTCGTTCCCAGAGGCTCTCTCAGACTCAAAAACGCCGTGGCTCCCCCTGAACCGGAGCCCATTGACCCGCACCTCGAACACCTCGTCATCTTGGCACTTCTCAGTCCTGGAACCCGGCCATTCCCGTGCTATAATGAGCGTACAGATTATTGGCGAGACCTCATAAGGGCGCCTCAGGGCGGCCTTTTTTTGTAGGTGGAGCCAGGCAGGGCGACATGGACATTCTAAAACAGCTCCAGCAGATCGCGACGGAACGAGAGATTCCGATCGATGAGCTCAAGCACGAGCTTGAGATGGCCCTCGCCGTCGCCTACCGGAAGTACAAGGGTGCCGTAGGCGAGGTCAACGTGCGCCTGGACTCGAGCGTCAAGAGCGGCGCCGTGGTCGAGAAGGAAATCGTGGGCGAGGTGCTTGAGCACGCCACCCAGGTCGGCCTCGACATCGCCCAGAAGAAAGACCCCAATGTCCAGATCGGCGACTTCATGGAGTTCGAAATCGACCCGAACACGTTTGGGCGGATTGCGGCCCAGACCTTCAAGCAGGTCCTTGCGCAGAAACTCCGCGAAGCCGAGCTTCGAAGGCTGCACGACCAGTTCAGCGAGCGCGTCGGCGACGTCGTGAGCGGCATGATCTCGCGCCGAGAGGAGGCCAGCGTCCTGGTGCAGGTCGGTCGACACGAAGTTCGACTACCTAAGCGAGAGCAAGTCCCCACGGACGACTACCGTCCGAACGAGCGACTGCGCGTGTACGTGCTGAAGATCGAAGAGAGCCTTCGCGGGTTCGAAGTCATCGTCAGCCGCAGCCACCCCAATCTGCTTCGAAAACTCCTTGAAGTCGAGGTGCCCGAGGTCGCAGAGGGCCTCGTCGAAGTCAAGGCGATCGCCCGCGAGCCGGGCCAAAGGAGCAAGATTGCGGTCATCAGCCATGACGAGCGCGTGGATGCCGTCGGCGCGTGCGTCGGGCAGCGCGGTTCCCGCATTCAGATCCTCATGGACGAACTGAGGCCCGAGAAGATCGACGTCGTGCCTTTCAGCGAAGACGCCGAGACGTTCATCATCAACGCACTCAGCCCCGCAAAGGTCAATTCGATCAAGTTGAATCACGACGACAAGAGCGCATACGTGGTCGTGCCAGACAACCAACTTTCCTTGGCGATCGGTCGAGGCGGTCAGAACGTGCGGCTCGCTGCGCGTCTGACGGATTGGAAGATCGACATCCGTAGCGAAGAGCAGGCGGCGTCGGACAGAGTGGGCAGCGCCCCGAAGGCAGAAGTCGAAGAGACCCCGGTCACTGTGCCGGCGGAGGAGCCCTCGTCCGAGTAGAGCCCGAGCGGACGTGCGTCGTGTGCAGGCGAAAGGGCCCGCAGTCGACGTTCGTACGCGTCCGCTACAACAACGGCTCGCCAACCACGCTTCCGAAGGCCGAGGGAAGAAGCGCGTATTGTTGTCCGGCCGAGCCTTGCAGGGATGGACTTCTCGTGGAGAAGAGGCTTGAGAGGGCCTTCAAGCAGCGGATCAACGATGAGGCGAGGCTGAGGCTCGCCCAGGAGATAGAGTGCCACCAGAGGTAAAACAGCCCGGAATGCAGCGTTCGATCGCAGAGATCGCGTCCCAATTTGGAGTCGCGCCCGGCCAGGTGACGGTCGTGCTCGACGATCTCGGCGTGGGTTATGACCAGGGCCAGTTCGATAGCGACGAAGACACCCTCGATCTCATCAAAGAAGCGGTCAAGGAGATGGGGGCGAGCAAGACCGTCCGCATGCCCCGCGGCCGCACCCCCCGCGACGTCGCGGCTGCGATCGGGGCAGCCCCCAACGACGTCCTGAAGACCCTGATCCAAAAGCTCAAGGTCATGGTTACCCAGACAACCCAGCTCGAAGACGAGGTCACCGAAAGGCTGGCTGGCGAGTTTGGTTACAAGGTCGAATGGGGCGAGGCGACCGCTCCAAAGCCCGCCGCACGGTCCGCCGATTCTGCTCCTAAGGACACAGCGGTCACACGGCCGCCGGTCGTCACAATCCTAGGACACGTCGACCACGGCAAGACATCGCTTCTCGACTACATCCGCAAGACGAACGTCGTGAGCAAAGAACACGGCGGCATCACGCAGCACATCGGCGCTTACCAGGTCAAAGTCCGGGACGGCCTGATCACGTTTCTCGACACTCCGGGCCACGCGGCGTTCACAGCGATGCGGGCACGTGGGGCGCAGGTCACAGACATCGCTATTCTCGTGGTTGCCGCAGACGATGGCATCATGCCGCAGACGGTCGAAGCGATCAACCACGCAAAGAGTGCAGAAGTCCCCATCATCGTGGCGATCAACAAGATCGACGCCCAAGGCGCCAACCCAGACAAGGTACTTCAGCAGTTGATGCAGCACGAACTCGTTGCCGAAGCCTTCGGCGGCCAAACGATCACGTGTAACGTTTCCGCACTGACTGGCGAAGGTGTCGAAAACCTTCTTGAAATGATCCTGCTTCAGTCTGAAGTCATGGATCTCAAGGCCGACCCGAAGGCGCAAATGTCTGGCGTGGTCGTTGAGGCCCAACTTGAGAAGGGCCGCGGCCCGGTCGCAACGATCCTCGTGGAGAGCGGCACGCTCAAGATCGGCGACGTCGTCGTCGCAGGGAAGACCTACGGAAAGATCAAAGCGATGAGCGACTGGGCGGGCGAGAGGCTGAAAGAGGCCACTCCTTCGATGCCGGTCGAGATCCTTGGCCTTAGCGACGTCCCAGGCGCGGGAGACACTGTCGAGGCCACCAAAGACGAGCGTGAGGCAAGGGACACTGCAGAGTCACGGATTCAGAAGGAGAGGGAACAAGAACTGCGTCCGCAAAAGCGCAAAGTCTCCCTCAAAGACCTCGTGTCTGCGGGGACTGACGACGGCGTGAAGGACCTCAACCTCATCGTCAAGGCCGACGTGCAGGGCTCCGTGGAGGCCGTTAAAGGCATGCTCGACAAGTTGGAGCACCCCGAGGTCAATGTGCGCGTGATCCACACGGGCGTCGGCGCGATCACAGAGTCGGACATTCTGCTTGCGAGCGCTGCCAAGGCGATCTGCGTCGGGTTCAACGTCAAGCCTGAGGGCAACGCGAAGAGCGAGGCCGAGCGGCACAAGGTCGAGATCCGCACTTACAAGATCATTTACGAACTCGTCGAGGACATCGAGAAGGCGATCAAGGGCATGCTCGAGCCCAAGTTCGAGGAGGAGTACCTCGGCACGGTCGAGATTCGCGCCGTCTTCAAACTCACCAAGGCTGGCATCGTCGCTGGCTGTCACGTGACGGACGGGAAGATCACGCGCGGCTGTGGCTGCCGCGTGAAACGCGACAAGGAGATCGTCTATACGGGCAAGATCAGCAGCCTGCGCAACGTGAAGGAAGACGTTCGCGAAATGGCCGCTGGCCAAGATTGCGGCATCCGCTTCGAAGGCTGGACCGAATTCAAGGCAGGGGACGTCATCGAGGCGTTCCAGATGATCCAGGTCAACTAGCGCGTTCGCTCCCGAGTTGGGCAACAATACTCTGTGCGTGTCCGGCGCGAGATCGTCATAGCAGTCCTCGTTTCACTCGCACTGATCGTCGGGGCTGTGTACTACAACGCGCTGCACCACGGCGCCGAGCTTAGAGCCTCGGCTGCTCTCGACGGATGTCGCGACTTTTTTGTGGTCTTTGGCAAGCCTCCGTCGACAATGGTCGACCTCGTCGAAGTACCCGCAGTGACCAACCCGGGCTTCGCTGCAGAAAACCGTGCATCGCTTCTCAAGACGTTCGGAAACGAGTCTGTCGAGTTCGAGTGCGTGCTAGACGACAAGAGCCTGGCTTGCACAGCAATTACGACTCGGTTTCCATGGGTGAGTAAGTCGCGTTCTTGGCGGCGTGATGAGCTCGATGAAGAGAGGAACGCCCTCTTTGAGCCTGTGGAATGAGGGGAAAAGCCCTCTTGCATCCTGCGTCTGGATCCGATAGAATAGTAGACACCTGTGTACTATTTGCTCTTCGTTGGGCTTG
>CAZGXW010000034.1:14270-28389 GCA_964529975.1 uncultured Fimbriimonadaceae bacterium | reverse complement strand
GGGTCATCGGCGAGAGTTCGTCGAAAGGCGTCGGGCGATTGATGTCGCCCCTGTTCAACTCCGCGCGGGTCGTCGGATCCACAGGGTCCGACGGCAAGAGGAAGCGCGCCGCCGTCTTCCCCGTCATGCGCTTCGCGCAGTCCTCGTAAAGGCACACGACCACCGCGTCGCTCTCGAACAACGCCTCCTCGAGCACGGGCCGTCGCAGGACGTCGTGCGCAGAGTTCGTGATCTCGAAAAGCCGCAGAGCGAGGCGCGCCATCAGGTCCAGCCGCTCGCCGTTGGCGTCGAAAAGGCGAACCTCCAGCGGCCGCTCGAACCGCTTCGCCGCGATCGAGGCCAGCACGGGGGGCGCACAGCGCAAGGAGCCCGCCCCCACGATCGTCACCGCCCGTCGCCGCATATACCTATACTACGTACCAAGGGCCGTCAAGTACTCTAGAACTATCGCCTTCCGTGCTCCATGCTCAACCAAGCAACGCCTTCCCTCCTCTATGTCACTGGGAAGCGAACGGAGACTTGGTGGTTTGAAAGACCTCGAACTGGCAAAGGCCATCGCCGATGGCGACGAAGCAGCGGTGAGGACGTTGATGGACGCGCACTACGCGGACGTCTACCGATTCATCTCCCAGTCGCGCATCGGGCGCGAAGACGCCGAAGACCTCGCACAACAGACCTTTGTGTCCGCGTGCAAGGCGATGGCGAACTTCCGCGGAGAGAGCGGCCTGCGCACGTTCCTGCACAAGATCGCGATCCGCGAGGTGTACGGTTGGAAGCGTCGGTTCCGCCTGACGTTGCCGCTCGACGGCGACGAACAGGCGAAGGACCGCATCGGTCGGCTCGAAGACGGCATCGTGCTGCTCGACGCGCTCGACCGAATCCCCGACCGATATCGCATCGCGTTTCAACTCTTCGAAGTGCAGCAACTGAGCGTCGCCGAGGTCGCACAGGCCATGGCGATTCCAGAAGGGACCGTGAAAAGCCACCTATCGCAAGCGCGCAGGCGGCTCCGTTCGCTCCTCGATCCATCACAGGAGACCCAAAACAATGCAAGAACGGAAGAATGCCGACAGACTGATTGAGCAAGGCGTCGACGCGCTGCGCGCCGAGCGCGCACCGTCGCTAAACACGCAGAGAATCATGCGAGCGATGCTTGGTGTTAAGCCAAAGACGCAACGACGATACGTGGCGACCGCCGCCGCCTCGCTGGCGCTTGCGGCCATCGCAGTCGTCTCGTTCGCGCCGCGCGAAAGCGCTGCCGCCGACCTCAAAGCGATCGAAAGGGCGCTCCAACAACTCCCGCCAAGGCAAGAGACCCACTTCGTCGCAACGAACGGAGGCGAATACGAACTGCAGATGCAGATCGTCGTCGACGGCGAGCAGGCCGTGCTCGAAGAGAAGGACGTCGCGACGCAGACCTGGAGGGCCAATCGGCTCACGACCGTGCACGATGGCTACGCGACGGTCCAAGACGCGCCAAAGCCCGACTGGACCAGCAAGACGTTCGTCCTGCGCGATTGGCTCAGGAATGCGAAGCAGAACACGGTCGTGCGCAGCAAGGTAAAGGCGAGCGACATCGAGTTGCTGGTCGGAGACACGATCGAACTGAAGGCTGGGCTCGTGCTCGAGCGCGTCGCCTTCGACGTGAGAATCGAGCCTTCGCGCCTGGCGCACATCGTCTTCGACGTGGAGCCGGGCACGCTTAGGCCGCTGGTCGTGCAGGCACAAATCCAAGGCGAGCGCGAGCGAACGATCGTGTTCGACTACAAGGTGAGAGACCTCTCGCTCCTTGAGTTCGTGACCGTGCCCGACACGTACGACATCGACGCGCAGCGCAACGAGATACTCGACGGTTTCACGTCGCCGGTCGCGACCGCCGAGCACCTGTTCGGGAACGTGCAACTGCACGCCGCGATCGTGGACCACCAGGGCAACCTCGTGTTCGTGTACTCCGACACCGACGGGCTCTCCTTCGTGTTCGATCGCAGCGCGGTCGTCGACAAGGAGATGCAGGACTCAGAGGCGCCCGCGATCGACCTCATGCCGACCTCGCTCACCGACCAAGTCCTGAAGAAGCACCCCGTGCCGTACAAGGACCGCAAGGTCGGCATCGTCGGCCTGCGGTTGAAGAAGGAATGGGTCGACGTCAAGACGATCGGCCGCGTCACCCTGCCGATCGAACGCAACGGCATGGACTATTCGGTCACGTTCCTCAACGTCCCTGTCATCAAGACGGGCAGCGTCCTCCAACTCCTCGCGCCGGAGAACGTGCCGTTCTGGATCAAGAAGAGCGAGCAAGGCGCACCGACCAAGAGCGGCGGAGAGTAAGCAACCTGAGTGAGGGCCGGGACGACCGGCCCTCCCCCGGTATCCTGCCGCTCTTGGACCCGTTTCACGACGAACGGCCGGAGTTGACCGGAAGCCTGATCTCGCTGGAGTTCGGCCCTGGGGGGCGCATCGCGCAACTGTGGGCGAGCGACCCCGCGCTGCCGGACGAGGGCGAGGACTTCCAGTTCGTGCTCCCGCCCGTGCCCTTTGGCGAGGAGACCAGCGACGACTACGCCCCCGGCACGATCCTGCTCGGCGTGCGCACCGACCCCGAGGGCCCTTGGATGGTCAGCCGCAACACGCGCGCGCGCACCCCGCAAAGCAGGGACGACGAGGACTACGACCCCAACGCCGTTTTCTTCGAGTACGACTTCCCTCTGATCGACGACCTTCGCGTGACGGGGCGGTTCTACGAGGTCGGCGGCGCACTGCCGCAGGTGTGCTGGGACGTGAAGATCGAGAACCGCGGACGGCGGTCGATCGAGATCGGCGAACTCGGCTTTCCTCTCGCGTTCAACAACCTGTACGACGGGTTCGGGTGGACCGATGAGCAACTCGCGCGGCTATGGAACTCGCGCGTGTACATCCACAAGTTCGTCGGGGGCGGCGCGTCGTGGGTCTTCGCGCAGAGGATGACGGCGATGACGCCGGGGCTCTTGGTGTTCCCTGGCGACGACACGTCTTGGGAGTTCACCAACCACGTTGCGGCATCGCTGAACACGCCGTACCAGTGGGAGGGCATCCCGGTGGTGTACGTCTTTTCTCGCGCGACGATCGAACGCGAGCGCATCGAGGGATGGAGCAACGAGCACACGGCGCTGATCTTGGAGCCGGGCGACTCGCGCACCGTGCAGACGCGGTTCGTGCCGTGCGAAAGCGACAAGCAGGAGGGCGTGCACCAGACGCTCGTGGCGTGCGAGCGGCCTTCGATCCGGCTGTTGCCCGGCGCGGTGTCGCCGCGCGACGTGGGCATCGCTATCGAGGTGAGCGGGGCGTCGCCGTCGGAGTTCTACTTCTCGCGCGAGACCGCGAGCGAGACCGACAGCGACGAGCAGGGCGGCTTCTGCTTCGTGCGCCCGTCTTCGCCTGGCCCGCTGCGCGTCTCGTTCCGCGATGCCAAGGGGCGTCCGTGCCACACGCATCTGATGTTCACCGAGCCGATCTCGCAATTGATCGAGGCTCGCGCTTCGTATATTTGCGAGAACCAGGTGGTGACGGAGCCCGGCCCGCTACAAGGCGCGATCGTGATGACGAACATCGCGACCGGGCAGCAGGTGATCGAGCCAGACGATTTTGAAGAGAGCGCGGGGATCGAGTGTTCGCTCGGCGACGCGCTCTTCCTGGCGGAGAAGAACACGGTGTTCCCCGACAGGGCGCAGATCGGTGTGCTCGACCGGTACGTGTCGAACTTCTTGTTGCAACGCGTGCAGAACCCCGGCGACCATTCCGTCGCCAGCGCGCTGCAGGAAGATCTCACGCTCGGCACGTACTTCGGCAGGCCGCTTTGCTACCCCCACGTGGTCAACCTGTACCACTCCCTTTATCGGATCGCCTCGACCTACGGCGAGACGGAGCAAAAGCCGCGCGCGTACCTCGTGCGCGCGCACGCGACGGCGATGGCGATGTTCCGGTTCGGCTGGCGGCACTACGTGCGCACCGTCGGCGTGCTCGGGTTTGCGCGCATTTATTCCCTGCTCGACGACCTGCGCAAGGAGGGGATGGTCGACGAGGCCGACGTTCTGCAGGCGTTCGTCACCGAAAAGGCGACCGAACTCACGGACAACGAGTACCCGTTCGCGGGCGAGTCGGTGCTGGACACGAGCGGCCTGGAGGAGGTCTTCTCCGCCGCGAAGTACCTCGACGACGACGCGCATCTGGAGCGCACGGTGAGGTGCGCCTTTGCGACCAGGTCCTTGGCGCCGTCATGGTGGTGGTACGGCAGCGACAAGCGCAACTGGGACGGCGCAGACTCGACCCCCAGCCGGGCGATGGCAGACCGCGGCGAGACGTGCCTCGCGCACACGACCATCCCCAACTCGCTCATCTTCTTCGGTCTTTTGGACCGCGACTATCTGGCGATCCCGGAGGCGTACATGCGCATGGCCTTCGGCGGGATGCTTGGCCCCTGGGCGCTGGTGCGCACGGACGGCGCGGCGTCGATGTGTTACTGCCCCGACCTCTCCTCGCGCCATGCCGGTTTCAACGCGTACACAGGCGGCAGCGGGCACGGGCTGTTCCACTATCTGCGCGAAGTCGCTTCGTACGTCTTGCCCAACGGCAAACTGGGAACTTACGCGTTTGGTTGCCATTTCGAGACGCACGACGACGCGTACGTCGTGAGGCCGTGGGAGGGGGTCGGGCGCAAGATCGTCTTGCGGCAGATCGCGGCGACGTTCTCGCTCTCGTTCGGTCGGTTCGTCGAACTGCGCCTCGACCGGCAAAAGCGGTGGTTCGAGGCCGAGGTCCAGAACCCGGGCGACAAGGACGTGAAGGCGGAACTGACCGTGAGCGGCCTGTGGGGAGGCTCTGTGTCGCTCGGCGGCAAGAGTTACGCGGCGGAGGGCGGCACGGCTGTGCTTCCGGTCACGCTCCCGGCTCGACAGACAATCTCCATCAAGGGTAACGTACCGTAAGTGGGCGAAGTCCCTGTTTGGTGGTATCAGGTCACGGGCGGCGCGGCGATTGTCGTGCTGTTGCTCTGCCTCGTGATGATCGTGGTGGGGCTGTTCCTCATCGCGCTCCTGATCGAAGTCAAGAAGGGGATATCGGCGGTCAGCGAGCGCGTGCAGTCGATCGCGAACCGTGTGGAGTCGGTCAGCAAACAGGTCGAGCAGGTGACCACAGAAGTCGGGGCGCGCGCCTCGGGCGTCGCACGGACCGTGGACGACATCGCGGGTTCGGCCTTTGCCACGGTGGAGCGGTACGCGCCTTTGGTGCTTGGGGTGGCGGCCGTGCTGAAACTGGCCTCGATGTTCAAGAACCGCGGCCGCTAGGCCCACCTTGCAAGCCCTTGCCCAAAAGTGCATAATCCTCCCTGCGGGGTGGAGCAGTCCGGTAGCTCGTCGGGCTCATAACCCGGAGGTCGCAGGTTCAAATCCTGCCCCCGCACCCAAATCGACTGCTCCCAGAATCAGAGTTTTCGCCGCCCAAGCGTGGGCGTGTGCTCCAAAAGCGACTGAAACTGCTGCCACTCACCTTCTTCTGCAAAGTGCTCTCTCCCTACAAGCACGAACGAGTTGTAGCCCGGATGGAACAGGCAGACGGTGCCGCCTGGCAGAGCAAACTTGGTCATCTCGTCGAGTTGAAGCGTCGACTCGCCAGTTTCGCGCACGATTCGCAGCGCGCCGCCCTCGATTTCAAGATAGAAGCCCTTCTCGCGGTATTTCTGCATCTCTCTCGAGTTAAGTTGCCTTCGAAGTAACCGAGACGAATATGTTCCTGCAACCTGTGCAAGACAGTACAGTGCTGCGACAGCCATGCCTCCATATACGAGCATCATTCCTTCTCGATAAGTCAATGGCAATCCGTACCGCACATACCCAAGAACGACGATCACCGAAAGAATGACTGCAAACGTGCCGAAGACCCGGCGCTGGTATGCAAGGATCGGGGACATGATGACCCTGTGCGCGCGCACAAGGTCCTCAAAGTCAAAGCGAATAGTCTTTGTTCGCAGGGGCATGCGTGGATGCTAGCACAGCGATGGATTCGACGCGACTCACCACTTTCTGACCAAGTCTGCAATATCCGCGTTGCCGCCCGTAATCATGATCCCCACGCGCTTTCCGCGCACGTCGATCTTGCCGCACATCACCGCAGCCGCACCCAGCGCCCCGGTCGGCTCAACGACCACCTTCATCCGCTCGAAGAAGAACCGCGTCGCCTGGAGGAGTTCCGCGTCTGACACCGTCACGATGTCACGCGCGTGCTTCTGGATGATCGCGAACGTGATCTTCCCGAGCGAAGTCGTCCGCGCTCCGTCTGCGATCGTGTCGGGCGAGTTCGGAAGCGAGACGATCTCGCCTTTGCGCAGGCTTTGTTGGCCGTCGTTGCCCAGTTCGGGCTCGACACCAAACACGACGCATGAAGGAGCCAACTCGGCGGCAGCGATGCAACATCCGCTCAACACTCCTCCGCCGCCGACACCACAAACTAACACGTCGAGGTCGGGCACCTCTTGGAAGAGCTCCCTTCCTGCCGTCCCCTGCCCGGCGACGATGTGCGGATGGTCGTACGGCGGAACGATCGTCATCCCTCGCTCCTGCGCAATCTTCTGGCCGAGTTCCTCGCGCACCTGCTCATTGCGGTCGAACAGCACGACTTCCGCGCCGTAGCCCTTCACAGCGTCGATCTTGAGTTGCGGCGCGTCGTGGTTCATCACCACGACTACAGGAACGCCGAGCAGCCGTCCGGCCAGCGCGCATGCCGCTCCGTGGTTCCCGCTCGAAAACGTCAGTACCCCGCCCTTTCTCTGCTCGTCGCTCAGTCGCGAGAACGCGTTGTACGCGCCGCGGAACTTAAACGCCCCCACGCGCTGAAAGTTCTCTGCCTTGAAGTACGCCCGGCAACCGGTCATTTCGTCGAACGTGCGCGACGTCAGCACTGGGGTTTGGTGGGCAACGCCCTCCAACCTCGCCGCAGCCGCCTCGACGTCCTGATATGTGACCGGCATCGGTCGGATTGTGACCCCTGCAGCCCAAGTATCATGGAGCCGTCCCATGCCCCAGACATCCGAACGAGCCCACAGAGCGCCTGAATCTCCGATCCGCAAACTCGGCCCCTATGCCGAGGCGGCTGCCAAGAAGGGCGTCAAGATCTACCACCTCAACATCGGCCAGCCCGACATCGACTCCCCCGCCGAGTTTTGGAAGGCCGTGCGCGACCCGAGCCGCAAGGTCCTCGCGTATTCCCCTTCCCAGGGCATCCAGGAACTGCGCGAGAAACTCGCCGCGCGCTATCGCTCGATCGGAATCGACGTGCAGGCCGAGCACATCATCACCTGCACCGCAGGCTCCGAGGCGCTGATCTTCTCCATGCTCGCGTGCCTCAACCCCGGCGACGAGGTCATCGTCCCCGAGCCCATGTACGCGAACTACATCGGATTCTCGACCATCGCGGACGTCAACGTCGTGCCGATCACCACGCGTATAGAGGACGGGTTCGCACTTCCGGGCGTCGAGGCTTTCGCGGCCAAGATCACGCCGCGCACCAAGGCGATCCTAGTCAACAACCCCGGCAACCCGACAGGAACTGTCTATTCCGAAGAGCAACTCGAAGGCCTGCGCCAACTCGCGCTGAAGCACGACCTCTTCATCATCGCCGACGAGGTCTACCGAGAGTTCAACTTCACGGGCAAGCGGATCCCCTCAGTCCTCGAACTTGAAGGCATCGACCAGCACGCGGTGATGATCGATTCGGCGTCGAAGATGTATTCTCTTTGTGGAGCGCGAGTCGGCTTCATCGTCTCGCGCAACAAGGACGTGACGTTCGCCGCGCTCAAGTTCGCGCAAGCGCGACTGTCGCCACCGACGCTCGAACAGTACGGAATGATCGGCGCGCTCGACACGCCGCAGTCCTACCTCGACGAGGTCCGCAACGAGTACATGCGCCGCCGAGACCTGCTCGTCTCACGACTGCGCGCGATGCCCGGAGTGGTCTGTCCGGACATCAACGGCGCGTTCTACGCCACGGTCCGCCTACCGATCGACGACAGCGATAAGTTCTGCCAGTGGCTGCTCTCCGACTTTTCGCACGAGGGTGCGACCGTCATGTTCGCGCCTGCGACCGGGTTCTACGAGACCCCCGGCCTCGGAAAGGACGAGGTCCGCATCGCCTACGTGCTGAACTGCGAAGAACTGGGCAAGGCGATGGATTGCCTGGAGGCGGCGCTCGCCGCATACCCCGGGACATTGGTCAAGACCAGTTAAAGCAAATCGGCCAGGTCGCATTGACCTGGCCAATAAAACCTGGCTCCAGTTCCTAGATGCCGTAATCGGGCTTCTTCAGCCACGACTTCGGGATTGGCTTGAGGCCCGCCACGACCGCAGCGAACTCGGGCGACTTCAGGACCGACGTCGCGACCGTAAGTCGCACCTTGCCGTGCTTGGTCTGGATCGTCACCTTTTGCAGGTTCGCCGCCTGAAGACGGTTCTTCTTGGGCGCGCGGAACTTCCACTGGCCCGAGTGGCGGTGCCGAATGTGCTTAGCGTGGTTGCCGCGCTTGCCGCTGACTTGACAGACTCTTGCCATAGTGGTGTCCCCCAAAGTGGGTTGGAACGGCCCTCAATGGTACCACGGAGGCCGCCCAGGTTCAAGTGAGGCCGGGACCCTACCCTTGCTGGAGGCTCTCGCTGAACATCAGGTCGTTGCCGTCCGGGTCGAAGAAAACGGCCAGTTTGACCAGGCCAGGCAGGACGCGGGTCTCGCCGTCGAACCGGACCCCCTTCCCCTCCAGTTCGGCCCTGGCGGCCTCGATGTCCTTCACGGCCCAAGTCAGGGTCGGGCCAGCACCAACTTTGGGCGTCTCGACCTGGCTGAACCCACAACTCACCCCTGGGATATGGCTCTGCATCTCGCACCAGCCATAGTCCTCGAGGTAGTACAGCAGCTCAAACCCCAGAACGTCCTTGTACCAGTCGATGCTCCTCTGGCAGTCGCTCACCTCGTACGCAACCGTCAAGTCGTTTCGATACTCAAACTTCGGCATTTCGGCTCACCCACCAGGCTATATCGGCTTTCGGTCATAATATCACTACGTATAGCAGCATGTCAAGAACAATCTGGAGCAAGTCGGCGAGAAACGACCTTGTAGAGTCCGTCGTTGAGGCGCGAGAAGGCGGCGACACGCGATGGGTCGTGCCGGTCATGGCGTTGCTGTTCGAGCGCAAGGGTGAGAAGTTCGTCGCTCTTTGGCGCGGGCTTGGCGCATCGCAAGGTGGGATCAGGGCGGCTTTGAGTTATACGACAGAGCGCGGATGGGTGGAGCGCAACCCAGGCTATGGCCACCCCATGCGCCCAGAGTATGTGTTGACGAAGGACGGGTTGAGGGTCGGCCGTGCTTGCTCCCAGATCATCAAAGCCTTGGACTCAGTG
Organism: uncultured Fimbriimonadaceae bacterium; assembly: GCA_964529975.1. Classification (GTDB taxonomy): domain Bacteria; phylum Armatimonadota; class Fimbriimonadia; order Fimbriimonadales; family Fimbriimonadaceae; genus JADFMN01. Next base: position 18,969 of record CAZGXW010000034.1, on the reverse strand, counting down.
CCCTGGAAGGGGCTCTCGAAGTGGTCGATGGCAGTGCTTCTCGTCCTGATGTCTGGGCCGTGCAGATTCAACGAACTTGCCAAGGCCGCCGAGGGCATCACCGACAGGGCGCTCGTCATGTGCCTCAAGCCGTTGGTCGCGCACGGGCTGGTCGCGCGCAAGGTCGTTGAGACCTATCCTCCAACTGTGACTTACTCCCTTACGTCAGCAGGACGTACGGTTGTGAAGCCAATCCACCGTTTGGCGAGTGCTATGAAGGGTTAGGCGATAGGGCTTCTCTTCCCTTTGGGCCTGGGCCTTTTTGGGCTGTTTGCCCGCGTCCGAGAAAACCGTCTTATAGTGGTCAAACCTGGAGGTATGTGGGAATGATCCTTGGAGACGTTTTTGCAACGATCGCGATCATCGTGTTTAGCGGACTGGCCGCATGGGCGGGAGGGTTGATGTCCGCGATCCTCTTTCCTCAGCGCACCGAGCGCGCGAGCCTCGACTTCGAGCACCGACCGTGGGTGACCTTCTTGGTCGGCCTCGGGTTGATGACCGTGTTCGGCACACTGGGAGCGGTCCTCTTTGGTCCCGCTCCGACTCGAGGCCTAGGAGGGTTCGTTTTCGCGGCGATTCTCGGCGTCGCCGTGTTCGGTTCCGGCGGGCTTTATCGCCTGATGGGCCGGCGCATCCGAGACAACGACAGCGCGACATCGACGTACCAATCGATCGCCAAGGGCGGGATGCTCGTCGTCGCGGCGGAGTTGTTGCCCGTGTTCGGATGGTTCCTCTTGCTGCCCTACGTCCTCATCGCGTCGTTCGGCGCGGGCTGCAGGGCGATGGTCGGTGGTCGGCGACGCGTTTCTGATGCGCCGCCCTTCGTGGAGGCGCAATGAACCTCACCCGTCGACAGACGCTCGGTCTGTTGGCGGGTGCAGGAGCCGGTGCCGCAGTCGCTGGCGGTTGTAGCATCGGTACTGCCGAACCCGTCGCGCAGCCAACGATCGAAAGCGACCCAGATTCGCGGTTCCTCGCACGCGCCGGGTTTGGCGCCCGCCCTGGCGACTTGGAAGTCCTTCGAAAGAAGGGGCGCGAGCGGTGGCTGGACGAGCAACTCCACCCTGACGATAACGAGCCGATCGAACTGACGTTGCGGCTCTCTCGCCTCGAGGCAACAAGCCTCTCGATGTGGGACCTGCGCAATTGGCCAAAGCACGACATCGTGCGCCAGGCGCAACAGACAGAACTGCTGTATGCGGTCCTTTCACCCTGGCAAGTCCGCGAGCGGATGGTCGACTTCTGGACCAACCACTTCAACATCTACGGCAACAAAGGCCTTGCGGCCTATCGCATCCCGACCGACCAGCGCGAAGTGATCCGTGCGAACGCCGTGGGGTCGTTCGTTTCCATGCTCAACGCGAGCGCAAAAAGCACAGCGATGCTGCTCTATCTCGACCAACAGGCCTCGCACTGGGGACAGCCGAACGAGAACTATGCGCGCGAACTGCTCGAACTTCACACGCTCGGCGTGGACGGCGGCTACACCCAGCGCGACGTGATGGAGGTCGCGCGGTGCTTCACGGGATGGACGGAGGAGCGCGGGTTCATGAAGAAGCGCGGCTCGTTCCGGTTTGACTCTTCGTTGCACGACAAACTGCCGAAAACGGTCCTCGGACACACGGTCCACAACGAAGACGGCGTAAAGGACGGTGAGCAGGTGTTGCAGATCGTGGCTAGACACCCTAGCACGGCGAAGCACCTAGCACGAAAGTTGTGCGCTTACTTCTTGGGAGACATGGGTCAGGACTCTCCAGTTAAGGGCCGGGAGACCCCCACCCTAACCCTCCCCCAAGGGGGAGGGAACGACGGGGCGATCGTTGAGCGGGTCGCTGCTGCATACCTCGAGGAACCTGTCGGCGATATCGGGAAGATGTTGAGGACGATCTTTCTTTCGGACGAGTTCTTGAACGGGCCGCCTGTGTTCAAGCGCCCGTTCGACTTCTTGGTGTCTTCTTTGCGCGCGCTCGACGCCTCGACAGACGGGAACAAGCCGATCCTGCGCCACTTGGAAGTGATGGGACAGCCCTCGCACCTGTGGCCGATGCCGGACGGGTACCCGCTCGAGCCTGAGGCGTGGAACGGCTCGGTGCTTGGTCGCTGGAACTTCGCGTTTGCGCTGTGCAATGGCGACATCAAGGGAACGGGAGTGAACGTCGCTGCGCTTGCCGAGCGCTTCGGGGCCAAGGACCGCGACGCGTGGGTGAGCGCGCTGTTCGGACTCTCTGGCGCCCAGTTGGCTGCGTTGCGCTCGTCGTTGCGCGGGTTCACTTCGGCTACGCCCTCGAGCAAGCAAGAGTGGGCGGAACTGACGGCGCTTTGCCTGTGTTCGCCGGAGTTTCAGTGGAGGTAGGACGTGAAGCACTGTGAGAGTTATCGAGAAGCGGAACAGAAGAGGCTGACTCGGCGTGCGTTTGTGACTGGCGGCCTGATCGCGGCAGGAATGTGGGCGACGCGCAAGACCGCGATCGCTCAGACGCTGATCCGTGAGAACGGAAACGTGGTCGTTGTGGTGTTCCTGCGCGGCGGTGCAGACGGTCTCAACCTCGTCGCGCCCATCGGCGAAGACGCGTACTTCAAAGCGCGCCCGACCCTTGCCATCGACCGTAAACGCGCGCACCGGTTGGACGACATGTTCGCGTTGAACCCCGACCTCGCACCCTTGCTCCCGCTCTACGAGAGCGGCGAACTGGGGATCGTTCATGCGGTGGGGTCGCAGGACAGGACGAGGTCGCACTTCGAAGCGATGACCGCCATGGAGCGAGGCGCAGCGAACGACCGCGAGGACCAGAACGGCGGTTGGATCGCGCGGCACCTGTTGGCTAGCGGCGGTACGTCCGCGCCAATGCGCGCCGTAGCGTTCGCGAGCACGATGCCCGAGTCTCTCAGCGGTGCGACCCAGGCTGTTGCGATCGAATCGCTCGCGGACTATCGCATCGCCGTGCCGGAGGAGAAGCGGGCGACGGTCGCCCGTGCCTTGACTTCGCTGTATGCGAACCACAACGACGTCTTCGCGGAGGCCGGCCGCAACACGCTTGCGGCTCTACAAGCCCTGCGCGACTACGATCCGGCGCAGTCGAAACCCGAGAACGGGGCGGAGTATCCGGGCACGTCGCTCGGTTCTGCACTGGCGCAGGTCGCGTACCTCGTGCGCAAGGACGTCGGTCTTGAGATCGCATGCCTAGACGCAGCCGACCGCGGAGGTTGGGACACTCACGTCGCTCAAGGGCCCTGGCTTGCGGGGCTTCTCGACGACCTCGGAAAGTCGCTCGCGGCGTTCCGGAAGGACATGGGGCGCGAGATGTCTCGCGTGACTTTGGTCGTGCAGACGGAGTTCGGTCGTCGCGTCGCCGAGAACAGCGGCTATGGGACCGACCACGGCCGCGGGAGCGTCATGTTCGCGCTCGGCGGAGGCGTTCGCGGCGGTCGGGTGATCGCCGATTGGCCCGGGCTTGGCGAGGAGATCCTCGAGGGTCCAGGAGACCTGCCCGTGACGACGGACTATCGCGACGTGCTTGGTGAGATGCTAGAGCGCCGGCTGGGTTCGACGACTATAGCGTCGGTGTTTCCAGGTTTGGCCCGTCGGTCCATCGGGCTGATCGCGTAGCGGCCGGGCTAGTTCAGCCCGAACATTCTCTCGCCGATCTGGACGGCGTTGAGGGCCGCGCCCTTGAGTAGTTGGTCACCGGACGCGAACAGACACAGCGCGTTGGGGTTGCTGAGGTCTTGGCGGATGCGCCCCACGAAGACGTCGTCCTTTCCGCTCGCGTGGGCAGGCATGGGGAACGTGTTGGTCTCGCGGTCATCGATCACGGACACGCCCGGCGATTCCTGGAGCACGCGGCGCGCGTCCTCGACGCTGGGCGCCTTTCCCTTGAACTCGACGGTGATCGATTCGCTGTGGGCGCGCAACACAGGGACGCGGACGCAGGTCACGTTGACGCGCAAGTCGGGCATCTCGAGGATCTTCTTCGACTCGGCGACGACCTTGCGCTCCTCCTCGTTGTATCCGGTCTCATCGATCGGCGTGTTGTGGCTGAAGACGTTGAACGCGCACTGGTGGGGGAACTCTTTGGGCTGTGCCTTTCCTCCGGCGAGCACGACCTTGGACTGCTCGACGAGTTCTTCCATGGCCATCGCTCCCGCGCCGCTCGCGCTCTGGTAACTGCTCATGATGAGGCGGTCGATCTCGCCAAGTTTGCGAAGCGGCGCGACCGCCATGAGCATGACGATCGCGGTGCAGTTGGGGTTGGCGACCAGTTTGGTGCCCGGCTTGACCGCGTGGAAATTGATCTCCGGCACGACGAGCGGCACGTCGGGGTCCATTCGGAACGCGCTGGAGTTGTCGATCACGACGGCTCCGGCCTTAGTCGCGTGCGGAGCAAACTCCTTGCTTCGCGACGCCCCTGCCGAGAAGAACGCGACGTCGATGCCCTCGAACGCCTCGGGGGTCGCGAGTTCCACGCACACCTCACCGCCCTTGAACGCCTGCTTCTTGCCCACAGATCGCTCGCTTGCGAGCAGTCGCAGCGTGTGGACTGGCCAGGCGCGGTCTTCGAAGAGGCGGACGAACTCTTGTCCGACTGCCCCGGTGGCACCAAGGACCGCGACGTTCAGAGGCTTCGACATTTCCGTCCTATGATGGACGATTCTGCCTGGC
>CAZGXW010000034.1:0-14170 GCA_964529975.1 uncultured Fimbriimonadaceae bacterium | reverse complement strand
GCGCGCTCCATGTCTTTGTCGCCTCGTCCCGAGAGGTTGACGAGCACATGGTTGCCCTCTTTCAGAAGGCCATCCATCTTGAGAGCGGCAAAGGCGTGTGCGGACTCGAACGCGGGGATGATGCCTTCCCTTTCTGCGAGCCAGCGGAACGCTTCAAGCGCTTGGTCGTCGGTCGCGGCGACGTACTCGACGCGGCCCGTGTCTTTGAGGAACGAGTGCTCTGCGCCGACTCCCGGGTAGTCGAGCCCTGCTGAGACGGAGTGCGTGGGGAGCACCTGTCCGTCGGCGTCTTGCATCATGTAGGAGTACGATCCGTGGAGGACTCCCGGTGATCCGGCCGAAAGCGGTGCGGCGTGCGCTCCCGTTTCCAGACCCCGTCCTGCGGCCTCGACCCCGATCAGCCTGGTGTTGTCGCCGAGGAAGGGGTGAAAGAAGCCGATCGCGTTCGAGCCACCGCCGACGCACGCGATACCGACGTCAGGGGTCTTGCCGAAAAGGTCGAGGTACTGCCGCCGCGCCTCCTTTCCGATCACGCTCTGGAACTCGCGCACCATCTCTGGATAGGGGTAAGGTCCGGCGGCCGTGCCGATGATGTAGTGGGTGTCGCGGACGTTGGTGACCCAATCGCGCATGGCCTCGTTCAGTGCGTCCTTCAGCGTCTTCGTGCCGCTGGACACCGGCACAACGGTCGCGCCGAGGAGTTTCATGCGGAACACGTTGAGTTCTTGCCGTGCGCAGTCCTCCTCGCCCATGTACACGACGCACTCGAGTCCGAAGAGCGCGCAGACGGTCGCTGTCGCGACGCCGTGCTGTCCCGCGCCCGTCTCGGCGATGATCCTCCTCTTGCCCATCCTTAGTGCCAAGAGGCACTGTCCCAGGGCGTTGTTGATCTTGTGTGCGCCGGTGTGGTTGAGGTCTTCGCGCTTGATGGCGACGTGCATCCCCAGTTCGTCGCTAAGTCGGTGCGCGACTGTGAGCGGCGTTGGCCTGCCCACATAGTCGCGGAGGTAGGCGTCGAACTCGTCGTGGAACAGTTGCGACGCCCAGGCACGCGTGAACTCGTCGGCAAGTTGGTCGAGGGCGGGAACGAGGGTCTCGGGGACGTACCGGCCGCCGAACTCACCGAACCGGCCATCTCTGAGCGCCATAGGACTATTCTACGGTCGTACTGGACGTGTTTGTAGGGCTGCGATCCAAGTCTTGCAGCCCTTGTGAGGCGAACTGCATGATAGCCACGAGGCGCGCCCTCAGCGCTTCCGGATTGTGAGGGTTCTTCTCGTCCTCTTGGAGCAGGCGAAGTTGGTTGCCGATCTGCCGAGCGACCTCGGCCATCGACGTCGTGTGATCGGTCATGTCGGGCCTCCTAGTTTCGAGAGCCTTGAGCGGAATTGCTCCTTGCTTTCAGAACGCCGACTTTCGGAGAATGTTCCCTTTAAAAGCGGTTCGGGCCACCACGAGGGGCGGCCCGAACTGGCTGTCAGCGGTCGTTCCCTTAGTCGGGATCGACCATGCGGCGCCAGGAGAGGCGGTCATACCCGCCCGTCGTCGGGAAGAACGGGGGTGGGTTGTCAGCCATTCGGGCGTCGTAGTGATAGTCCTTGGCATAGCCGGTCGCGAGGAGTCCGCCAGACAGCGTACCGACCGCGCCACGAGCCTTTTGGATGATTCCGCCGAGGACTTTGAGCGTGCCTGTCGGAACCTTCGTGTTGTAGTTGGCGACGCCGAAACTACCGTCAGTCGTGCTCTCGCTGCCCGCCATGATGACCGCGTCGATCTCCATGTTGGTCGGACAGCCCGAGCCGACTGTGACGTTGCGACCGATGAGTCCGAGCGTGCCCGGGTTCAAGTTCGCCGCGGCGTTAGGACCGAGCGCCGGGTTATACGCGGTCTGGTGCCTGATCGGGCCAGTCACAGTGATGTTTCGACCCGCGTTGACGTCGGTCGCGATCGTGTAGGCGCTTCGGTGCTGCACGGTCGGAGGCGATCCCGCAAGGACGGTGTTGTTCGCAATCGTGCCACTGAGAGAAGTGATGTTTCCTGTGCAATAGACGACGCCATTTCCTGCGCCAGGCGAGGCGACGACTGGGCCTGCGCCGACCTGCTTGTAGATGACGTCTGCGGCCTTGTCGACTGTGAGCGTCGTGGTCGTGCCGCTTTGGACGATGACGAAGCGCTGTCGGCCGCTGCCATCGACGGACATCGTGACCGCCGCGTCGCCGCGGATGTAGATTCCGCCCTGGAACGGCGTGTAGACACCGTTGACACCAGGATAGGCGCCATTGTTGCCCCATGCCGCCACCTTCTGGATGTCAGAAGACGGCGGGAGCGCGATTTCGTCGACGTTGAGTTCGTAACCACGGCTTCCCGCGAGGTAGATCTGCGCGAACTGCGACTCTGTGTTCGGGTTGCTCGGCGAGTAGTTGATGAACGAACCGGACGATGTGACCGAGTCTTCAAAGATCGGGCCAGGTCCACCCCAGTTGATCTGGAACTCGCTGCCGCTTCGGTTGTTGCTGTGCGCTGGGCCACGGATACGGTCACCGCTGAAGAACCAGATGCGTCCGCCAGAGACCGCTGAGGTCTCTCGATCCGTGAAGTAGGCGTACTTTCCAAACGACGTCTGTCGGACGACGAGTTCGACGACCTCGACCTCTTCGCCTGCGTAGCCTGTGGCCTTGATGCCGTATCGCTTGAGGCTACTGCCCATGTTGGCCGGGTCTGGCGTGACGACGACGTTGTAGTGTCCGCCGGTCATCGTCTGGTTCCCGCCGAACGGGTCAAACGCAGCCAATCCACCTGGAGGTGCTGGCTGGTTTTTGAGCCATCGCAAAGTGCGATCCAGGCCGGACTCAGCGAGGTTGAACGCGACGGTGCTGCTCTCGATCCTTCGCGTCGTGTGGAGTCCGTGCAAGGTCAGAGAGAGCACGGACAAGCCCATGACTGCGATGAACATGAGGCACATCAGGGTCGTCACGAGGACGGTTCCCTTCTGCCTCTTGCTAACGGGCGTGTGACCTTTCATCTCAATAGTTCCTCAAGAAGATTGCGCGGTGGATCATTTCGCAGCGACCGATTGCCGATCCTTCGGCAAGCTCTGTCTTAAGCGTAATGTCCACGCTGCTGGGGCTGATGCTTCGGAATTCGAGGTCGATGACGTTCTTGCAGATCGTCCTTGTGGTGCCGACCGCCGGTGCGCGCACGAGGCGGTCGCCGTCTTCGTTGGGCGAACCGTCTTGCTTTCCACGGTAGAAGTCGACGTAGTTGACGTCGTCCAGCATGGTGCGGATGTACGTTCCGTCGGCGGCAATCTGGGGGTAATAGACGCGCACGTGTGTCGGCGAAATGATTGCGACCTGCTTGGCCTCCTGAAGATCGCGGTTGACGATCTGGAGCGCCGTGCTGGCGGTCATGTCAGCGTCGAACTGCGTCGTGGTGTGGGCGTAGCTCCTGATCGTGTTCGCGAAGAGGCTGGCGGTGCCTGTGATGATCATCGCCATGATCGCGGTCACGAGGGTCATCTCGACGAGAGAGAATCCGCGTTGTTTCATGTTATCCCTTGGCGATCAAGGCCGAAGCCGTGATGTTGCCGTTGCCCTGTTGCGCGTGGCTGCCCGTCCAGGTCAGCGTGACCGTGACGCGCTTCGTTTGCGTGTCGTAGTCCACGATCTGGATCGTCGCGGCCGGCGTCACGTAGATGTCGTCCAACCCGTCCACCTGCTTGAAGGTGTAGGGGAGCGTCGTCGTGCCTGGGTCGATGATCCCCGCGTCGCGGAGCTCGACATATGTGAGGCGGCCATAGCCCACGCCCCGCAACTGGTCGATCTTGTGCTGGACGAGGCTGGCAGCCTGTTGGTGGTTTCCGACCATCTTGCCCGTCTTGAGGGCGGACGGCAGGAACGCAAAGAAGACGGTGGCGGCAGACGACAGCACGAAAATGGCAATGACCACTTCGAGCAGCGTAAAACCGACGTGTGCACGCCTACGCATAGGTGTTTTCTTCCGCTTTGACATGATTCTCCACAGGCAGGAATGCCGGAGTTGGGTGTAGCCCAGGCTCGCCCCAATTGAATTGTCGGCACCCTGGTGTCCAGGGCATACGCTACAGGTCGTTATAAAAGGGAGCGGGCAGCCTTTCGGCTGCCCGCTCCACAGGTCGTGACGCTGTCTGGCTTAGAGGCCCGACGGGTCGCCCTTCCACTCAGCGGCAGTTTTGCCACCGAAAGTGGGCTCGGCGTTGACCGCGTTGGCCAGGTAGGTGCCCGTGACGGGACCCGACGGCCAGGACTTCATGTAGGTCGGCGTGAGGTCGCCCGAAACCGGGACGGCCGTCGAAGCCTGACCCGTTTCCATCGCCCACTGCTCCTTCGCAGTCTCGATCTGCTTAAGGTTGCCGACGATGGTCTGCAGACGGCTATTCTGGCGGGCCTTGATAAAGTTAGGCACCGCGATAGCGAGAAGAATGCCGATGATCAGGACTACGATCATGATCTCGACGAGCGTGAAACCGGTTCGCTTGTTTCGCTTCATTTGCTTATTGATCCTCCGGACTCAGGTTGTTTCCTGCGGGTACCCAAGACCCGTGTGTCGTGTGTTCCATCAGGCTCAAACCAGGTTGAACGCAGAATTACTAGGATTGAAAAACGCATAGGTCACACCGGTGGAAACACGGGGGACGCGGGGGGCGTCTAAACTAGGACATGAGACGACCGTGGACTCTGACGGCCGTGTGTGCGCTTAGCCTTGCTAGCGCGACCGCGTTGGGCGATATGTTCAAGCCCAGCATCCAGGACCAGATCAAACTGGGCCAGAAGGCCGCCGAACAGGTGCGCAAAGAGGAGAAGATCCTGTCGGACTCCGACCCCAGGGTCAAGTTAGTCAGGCGTCTGGGGCAGCAACTCGTCGCCCTTATCCCAGAAGAAGAGAGAAAGAAGAAGCCGTTCCAGTACACCTTCGACGTCATCGACAGCAAGGAGATCAACGCCTTCGCCCTTCCTGGAGGACCGATCTTCCTTTATACAGGGCTCCTCGACCATCTCACGACTGAAGACCAGGTCGCTGGCATCCTTGGCCACGAACTGGCACACGTCAAGAACGAGCACTGGGCGAGCGCGTATGCGGACAACCAGAAGCGACAGTTGGGGCTGGCGGTCGTGCTCATCCTCTTGAACGCGAACCAGACCGCTTTCGACATCGCAAGCGTGAGCGACGCCCTGTTGTTCCAGTTGCCGTATTCGCGCAAGCACGAGACGGAGTCAGACAAGGTCGGCTACGACCTCGTCGTCAAAGCCAAATTGAACCCACAAGGCATGGTGGACGTGTTCACCGTGTTGAAGGAGAAGGGCGGAAGTTCGCGGACTGCCGAGTGGCTGAGCACGCACCCGGACTCAGACCGCCGCATCAATGCGATCAAAAAGCGCATCACGGACTCTGGCGTGACCTATCCGGCCCAGAAGAAACTCAGCCCGGCGATCTTGACCCGCAACTACCTTTCAACTCGAAAGGCCTTGCCGGTCGTCCACTAGGCTTCGACCGGTTGATAAGTGCGGATGCTGAGTTGTGCGGCCAGGTTGCCGGCAATGGCCTCGAAGGCTCTGGCCTGGGCGCTATCTGGATAGGCCTCGACACTCGGCAATCCACGTTCAGCCGCTTCGCTGACTTGCGGGTCGAGCGGGACTGAGCCCAAGAACGGAACTCCGATCTCGTCAGCGAGAGAGGCGCCTGTCGCCCCTGCGAAGACCCTGGCCTCTTTGCCGCACCCGGGGCAGACAAAGGTCGCCATGTTCTCGACGACTCCCAGCAACGGCGATTCAAGCCTCTTGTAAAGGTTGGCCGCCTTGCCTGCGATGTTGGCCGCGACACTGTGCGGCGTAGTGACTATGACGACGCCTGAGAGCGGCACGAGTTGGCCAAGGGACATAGGCGCGTCGCCCGTCCCAGGTGGGAGGTCGACTAGGAGATAGTCGAGGTCTCCCCAGAGGACGTCGCCGAGCAGTTGCTTAAGCGTCGAGTGGACCATGGGCCCGCGCCAAAGCACGGCTTGTCCCTCTTCGAGGAGGAACCCGATAGACATCATGCTGACTCCAAAGCGCTCGATCGGAACGATCTTGCTGTTCCGAGCCATGGGTCGCTCGTTGGCCACGCCCATCATGAGCGGCACGCTGGGGCCGTAAACGTCCGCATCGAGGAGCCCGACCTTGGCTCCTCGCTTGGCGAGCGCGATAGCGAGGTTGACGCTGACCGTGCTCTTCCCCACTCCACCTTTGCCGCTCGCGATGGCGACGACCTGCTTGACTCCAGGGACGAGGTCTTCCTTCTCCGCCTGGCGGTCCCTGACCCTCGCGGTCATCTCGACCTCGACTTGTTCGATTCCAGCGACGGAAAGCGCGGCCTGCCTCGCTTGCTCGTGCAGGATGTCCTTGACGGGACAGGCGGGCGTCGTGAGTTCGACCTTGAAACTCGCCCTGTCGCCCTCGATGACAAGGTCTTTGACGAACCCCAGGCTGACGATGTCCTTGTGGAGGTCGGGGTCGTTCACCGATCGGAGTGCGTCGAGCACTTGCTCTGCGGTGGGCATCGGCGATGAGGTTACCGGGGCGGGGACCAAGGCGTAGGGAGTAAGGAACGGAAAAGCGCCGCTGGGATCCTCCCGGTCCAGCGGCGCTTCGGTGCCGTGGTCGTCCGGCGACTAGCCGAGTGCGACCTGCAGGTCCTTTTTGAGGAGGGCGCGAGCCCTGAAGAGCCAACTCTTGATCGTTCCCTCAGGCGTGTTGAGCGCCTTGGCGATCTCGTTGACGTCCATGTGGCTGTAGTGCCGCATCTCGATGATGCGGCGGTAGCGCTCTGGAAGCCTGGAGACCGCCTCGCGGACCTTTTCGATCGCGAGCCTGGACTCGACTCCGTCCTCGACGTCGGCGTCGGCGTCAAAGATGGCGTGCTCGTGCTTGTCGATGCACTCCTGCCCGCTCCTGCGGCCGCGGATGATGTCCACGCAGCAGTTGGAGCAGATGCGCATGAGCCAGGGCAGCAGGGGCCTTCCCGGCTCGAACGTGTTGATGGCCCTGAAGGCCTTGACGAAGGTCTCCTGAACGGCGTCTTCGGCGTCCTCCTGGTCGCGGAGCATGCGCAGGGCATGTCCTTTGATTTGAGCCCGGAACCGGTCTGCAACCAGTTCCATGGCCACCGTGTCTCCGGATTGGGCGCTGAGCACGAGATGGTTCTCCCATGCGGCAGCAGCCTTTTTGTCGAGTGTGATTCCTCGTCCCACAGACTCATTGTAAGGGCGCTTTTTTCGGTGGGCCCCCGAAAGGTCCTTAAGGCCCTCTCGTGGGGTTTGGGCCCAGGTGTGGAAAGAACCGCTGGGTGTGCCGTGAAGAGAGGGTTGAACCTGCCGAAGATTCCCCTACCGATGGTCAGGAAGACCGTCCTCTATGTCCTCGCCTCTGGGCCGATCCTGCTCTTGGGGCTGATCGCCATCAACTCTCGCTACAAGGTCAACGGCTGGGAGTTCATCGAGTACAGCCCGGAGACTTCCGCACGGATCGAGACCTACGTCGGGCCGATAACGGCCTCTCGCGCGCACTTTCGTTCTGACGAGCACAAGCGCTGTTCTGCCAGTTGTCCCGGGGTCGACACATGGCTCGCGGCCAAGTGGTCGGGACTGCTCAAGGACGTGCATCCTCCTACATCGTTCGTGGACGACAACTCGACGATCTATTGGCAGATCATCAAGGAAAAGAACCACGTCATGAGCGAGGCGAACAAGATCGCACTGCGCCTTGAGGAGAAAGGTTTCAAGTCCGAGGCCGCTTTCGCCTACATGGACATGCTCGACATTGCCGACGTGGCGAAGTACAGCGAGTTTGGGAGCCTCATCGAGTCTTCTGTTTCCCAGGTCTCTACTTTGGAGAAGATCCGTCGCCTGGTCCCCTCGCTCAGCGACGAGGACCGAGCCCACCTGATCGAGCGCATGACCGCGCTGGACTCTCCCGCGCGCTCGCTCTCGGTGACTGCGGACAAGATGGCTGGCGCGTATCGGATGGACCAGTCGCGCTCTCGCCACTACACAGTGACGTATGAGGCGGCGCAGACGGGAAGCCTATTGGCGAGCGCAGGCGACGAAGGAAAGGATCGGATCGACTCGCTGCAGCGCATGATAGGCACGGACGCGAGCGCGCTCGCGCTATATTCGCAAAGCCAACTGGCGTACATCCAGGAAAGGCGGTTCAGCAGCGCGCTCCAGAACTTGCGCGTAGCCCTGATCCCTCCGGTCAGTTCGAACTAGAGATCCAGACGAGCCCACCTGAATGGACCTCGGCCTGGAGCCCGAGCACTTTGAGTTCGTCCGCACTTGCGCTCAGGGCATCGGTGCCTTCGAACTTCCAAGCAACCTGTTGGTCGCCCGCCGGAACACTCAGCACGACCGGAGCGGCGTACATTCCCGCGAGGGCACGGACCATGTCCTCGACTGTGCCCTTACCGGACGACAGCGACGAGTCAATTCGCTTGCCTGGCAGGCCGACGGTCATTTGACCGAACTCTCGAGAAAACCGGACGTTGACGACGGTCGCATGTTTTGCACCGTTCGTGAGCGGGCTTTCGAGCCTTTGTCCGATCAGGCTTTGGGAGAAGACGGTCTTTCCAGTGGCATGGTCGACGATGGAGACGGTGTTGGCCTCCTTGGCGGCAACGCTCAGAACGAGCGTGCCGTCGCGCACTTCTAGGCGTGGGGCGGTATCGACGATCGGCGAGACGCTGGCTGTGCTGACGCCGGACCGGTTTCCAAAACTGGAGATAGAGACGACTGCGCTGATGATCGCTACCGTGGCGACTGCCCCGTAGGCGATGGGCTTCCAACCGAAGAACCACGATGCGGCCTTCGACTTGGACTCGGCAGCTTGAATGTGGGCATCGACCCTGTCGCGGATCTTGAGGTGGAGGTCGGACGGAACTTCGACGGGAATGGCCATGCCCTTGAGCTCCTCCATGATCCTCACGAACTGGCTGTACTCGGCACCGACCTGGGCGTCGAGGGACATCGCCCTCTCAAAGGCCTGTTTGAGGCCCTCGTCGAGTGAGCCCTCGTAGTACGCCGAATAGAAGTCTCGAGCCTTGTTCAGGTTCATTTCTGCCGTCTCTGGTCGTTCGACCTCATGTGATCTGGAAAAGTTCCACGTGACCGGCCAATTGGTCCCTCAAGGCCAGCCTGGCCCGGTTGAGCCGGCTCTTTACGGTTCCAATGGGTAGGTCGAGGGCGTCGGAGATCTCCTCGTAGGTCAAGTTCTCGACGTGGTACATGACGAGCATCGCCTGCTGGTACTCGGGCATCTTGCCCAGGGCGTCTTGGACGGCGGACTCGCGGGCTGTGCGCTCGAGGATGACGTCCGGGCCGTCGGACTCGTCCTCGACTTGCCGCTCGAGCTCGTTGCCGTCGATGTTCATGTGGGCCTCGAGGCTTTCGTGCCGGCGGGTGCGCTCCTTCTTGCGGAGGTCGAGGTAGCAGTTGGTGAGGATGCGGTAGAGCCAGGTGCCGAAACTGCTCTGGCCGCGGAAGTTCTTGAGGGCGTTATAGACGCGGACGAAGGCGTCGGCGACGATGTCTGAGGCCTCGTCCGGGTTCGAGGTGAGGCGGTAGGCGTATTGGTAGGCGCGCGCCTCGTACTTGCGAATGAGCGCGTCGAAGGCGCTGCGGTCGCCCTTTTGGCAAAGTTCGATCAACAGGTCGTCGTCGTTCATGGGGCGGTGCCAGCAGTCTGACGGCTTTTGACGGCGGCCGTTATGGCGGACTGCTCTTCGGGACTCAGTTCTCGCTCTGCCTTTCCTTTCTGGATCTCCTTGGCGTAGACGCGGCAGTCGGTCCTCCCGACAGTGCTGGTCACAACCGCGCCGTCGCCGCGCTCGTCATAGACGGCTAGCGAGAAACTCTGCGACCCGCCGACGTCCTCGAAGGCGTCATAGCGCACGAGCCCGACGAAGCGTTTGGCGGACTCCATTTTGGTCTCAAGGCCGTTCAGCCTCTCTTCTGCCCTACCGAGCCTACGATCGACGGTCTCGTTGTTGGAGAGGTGGTCGCGGAGCATCTGTTCGATGTTGCCGTTGCTGGTGCCGTTAAGGAGCGACGACCATTTGCGGCTCATCGCCTTTAACTTGGCCGCCTGAAGGAAGACGACGACGCCTAGGGCGACGGAGACGACGAGGCCAATGAGCCCAAGCCAAAGGCCGTACTGGTCGAGGAAAGCCTGCATAAGCCGACAATCTCAAGTATAACTTCCCGTGAAGGACGCCGTCGCCGGAGCCATGCAAGAAGAGCCCACCCCAGAGGTCACCGCCGACGTCCCCGCACCCGAAGAGCCGGAAAAGGCGCCGCGCCGGCCGAGCCGCAAGACGGTTATCTACACAGGTTTCGGCGGATTCCTGCTCTTCATCCTCGCCTTCGCGGTGTTCTTCTACTACAACTTCAAGACGATCGAGGTGCAGGGCGACTCCATGGAGCCGACCTTGACCGCCGGAGACCGGTTGTTGATCAGCAAGGCTTATTGGCTGATCGGTCCGATCAAAGAGGACGATATCGTCGTAGTCCGGAACCCCTATGAGAACAACGAAGTCATCATCAAGCGGGTGTACAGGACTGAAGGCGGGACCGTCGGACTGAAGAACGTGCCTGAGACTTGGGACATAACTCAAGGCCAGTACGTCGTTCCAAAGGGTACGATCTTCATCCTTGGTGACAACGCGGCTGTCTCGCAGGACAGCCGCCACTATGGCCCCTTCGCCATCGAAGACGTCATTGGAAAAATGGTCGTCATTCATCCTGCGATCGATCCGTCGGCAGATCCCGACACTAAGTGAGTCCGTCTGAGAATTGGGTATGCGCAAGTTTCCCTGCGGCCAATACGGCAAGCAGCGCCTGGAGTTCTTTCCGGCGCCCTTCCGTGCGCCCCTGAGGGCGTTCGCGGCGCTCGTCTTCCCTTGGAAGGACGAGGAGGTGCTGGTGTGCAACATCGAGGACCGGGGCTGGTGCATTCCTTCTGGGCGGGTCGAGCCTGACGAGTCTTCCCTCGACGCCGCCATCCGGGAGGCCCGCGAAGAAGCGGGCGCCATCCTAAAGGAGATCCACTACATCGGCTGTTACCGAGTCACACAGCGCGAAGAGGTGCGGTGGGCGGACGTCTACGCGGCCAACGTCGAGGGGCTCACGGACCTCGACCCCCAGTTCGAATCGATCGGACGGCAGTTCATCGCGCTCGATGGGCTGCCCGAGATCTACCATCTCTGGAACCCGCTGACGGAAGCGGTGTTCAAGCAGTCGAAGTGCGTGCTGGACAGACACCAATCGACCAAAGACTGCTACGACTGCGGCGAGTAGCGGCTACTCAAGGTCGATCAACTTCAACTGGCCTCGGCGCACGACGCCGATCTCTCCGACCTCGGGAGGCTGTTCAAACGCCAGTTTCGTGAGTTCCTGAGGGACCTTGATCGGATACTCCCCGTTGAAGCACGCGAGACAGAACTCGCTCTTCGGTGCACCGACTGCGCGCACCGTGCCATCGATCGAGAGGTATCCGAGCGACGTTGCGCCAAGGTGGTCCCTGATCTCGTCCACCGACCACTTGGCGGCGGCGAGCTCGCCCTTGCTGGCCATGTCGATGCCGTAGAAGCACGGGAACTTGATCGGCGGGGCGGTGATCCGAACGTGGACCTCTTTCGCCCCGGACTCGAACAGCATCTTGACGATCTGCTTCGTCGTCGTCGCCCGGACGATGGAGTCGTCGACGACGACCAGGCGTTTGCCCTCGATCTTGTCGATGATCGGCGTGAGTTTCATGCGCACGCCCATTTCGCGCATGCGCTGGTCCGGTTGGATGAAGGTGCGGTGGATGTAGCGGCTCTTCATCATGCCTTCCTCGAACGGAAGGCCGGAGACCCTGCTATAGCCGATGGCTGCCGGGATTCCCGAGTCGGGCACTGGAATCACCACGTCCGCCTCGGCAGGTTGCTCCTTGGCGAGTTCCTCGCCCATGCGTTCGCGGGCGACGTAGAGCGAAGTCCCGTGCATGACGCTGTCTGGGCGGGCGAAGTAGATGAACTCGAACATGCACATCGACGGCTTTTCGGTGGGGTGGGCCTGGTGGTAGCGGATGCCGTCGGCGTCGATGACCGCCATCTCGCCCGGCTTGAGTTCGTGCTCGACTTTGGCATTGACCGGGCCGAAGGCGCACGACTCACTGGCGAGCATGTAACTGTTTCCGAGCCTGCCTGCGACGAGGGGCCGGACTCCGTTCGGGTCGCGGAAGCCGACGATGCGGTTAGGCGTAAGGACGATGACGCTGTACGCACCCTTGACGCGGCGCATCACCTCGCTAACGGCCTCTTCGACGCCTTTGTCCATGTTCATGACGAGGAGGCGCGCGATGACCTCGCTGTCGGCCGTGGTGTCAAAGCGCTCGCCCTCTGCTTCGAGTTCGTCACGGAGTTCTTTGGCGTTGATCAGGTTGCCGTTGTGGGCGACGGCGATCTCGCCGACCGTGCTGGTGCAGTAGATGGGTTGGGCGTTGCGGAGCACGCTCGCGCCCGTCGTACTGTATCGGTTGTGACCGATCGCAAGGGTGCCGGGAAGGCTGTGGAGTATCTCTTCGGTGAAGACCTGGCTGACCAGGCCCATGTCCTTGTGCATCTTCACGCTGCTGCCATCGCTCACGGCGATTCCGGCAGACTCTTGGCCGCGGTGTTGCAGCGCGAAGAGGGCGAAGAACGCCAGGCGGGCAGCGTCGCCCTCGGGGGCGCGCAGTCCGACGACGCCGCACTCTTCTTTTGCGCGGTCGTCGTGCCAAGCGTCGGACATGGGTCTAGTATATCTGGGGCGGTAGCCTGACCCCATGACGACCGCGAAGTGGGCGATGCTGGTCTATGGCGTGGCGATGATCGGGATGGGGCTGGAGGCTTACATCCGCGTGGACTCGCTGCCTTCCCTCATGGGTGGCGGCGCGCTCGGGCTGCTCGTGCTCGTGGGCCTGGTGATGGCGCTGAAGATGAAGAAACCGACCTGGGGCTACATCCTCGGGGTGTTGATGGGGCTCGCTGCCCTCGGTCGGTTCTTGCCTGCGTACCTGAAGAAGGGCGACGTCTATCCATCGCTCGTCATTGTGATGCTCAGTGCGCTTTTCCTTGGGATCCTTGCAGGGGGCCACCTGGCGGCCCAGAAGCAGTCAGGCGCGTAGGAACGGCATCTGCACGACGGTCGCTTGGACCCCGTCGACCTCGACCATTGTTCCCTCTTGGGTGGCTTCGTTTCTCAGAGTCGCGCTGGCGATGTATCCGAACGCAGGGCTGTGTCCGGCACGATGGACTTTGCCGACCTCTTTGCCCTGGTGGACGACGAGCGCGTTCGGCTTGATTTGTTCGTTTGACTTGAGGCCGACCCATGTCTTGTTGGTGTGGCCGCGCGCCTTGATGCGCATGAGCACTTCTTGTCCGACGTAACAGCCCTTGGTGTAACTGACGTGCTGCGCCTCGAAGTGCGGGCCGAGTTCTGGGGGGAGGGTCTTGTCTGTGGTGTCGACTCCGAACTGCGGAATCCCTGCTTCAAGGGTGGCCAATTCGTAACCTTCCCTTGAAAGGATTTCGATTTCAGGGACTTCGATCGAAGGCATTTCGAAGCCCCAGAAGCCTGTCCTGTCTGATCGAAGTGCGCGCGGCGTCGTACGCGCCTCTGGCCCTTGGACGCACCCAAACTTCTCCTCGACGTCCATGAGGATCACTTCCTCGAGAATGACGGTCTCTTCGGCGCGAGCGATAAGCGCATGAGGCTGCGCGGTCGCAATTGTGATTACGCTTTCCGTCATCCACGCTCGACACATCGCAAGCAGTTGACCAGTCGGCTTGGTGAGGCAGAAGTCGACGTACGGTCTATCGCCCAAGTTGCGCAGGTCGTTCGTTGCTTGGCCTTGAAGCCAATCGCGGGCGTCCTTGCCTGCCAAGACGAAATAGGCCATTCCGGAAAGGTCCACTCGAACCGCTCGCGATCTGAGGGACTCGTAGCCGTGTGGAGCCATACTGGTGTTCAACGCTCTCATTCTGCCACGCACCATGAACCCCTTCCTTCCCTTGGCCCTGCTCGGTCTTGGGTTTGGCTATGCAGACTCCGAGATCGCGAGGTTCGAGCGGGCGGCGGCGG
>CAZGXW010000033.1:0-28420 GCA_964529975.1 uncultured Fimbriimonadaceae bacterium | reverse complement strand
AGGACACCGGTTTCTGGTACCGTCAGTTGGGGTTCGAGTCCCTGCGGGGCAGCCACTTTCTCCTAGAACTTCTGGATCACCTTGAACGTGAGTTTGGGGGTGATGTAGTTGAACCTCGTGTCCGGGCTGCGTCCAAACGTGTAGGTCACGCTCGCCTGTGAGTTGGCTCCGGACTTGATCGCAAAAGTGAGGCTGGCGGTCTCGGCGAACTTCAGGTCGCGGTCGGCAGCTCCGTTTGCTCCAGGGAAGAGGTAGTAGACCGATGCCTCTCCGGCCAAGTTCCAAAGGCTGGTCTTGATCTCGGTGAATCCCAGAGTTGCTCGCCCGCGCAGCACGAATCCGGTTTCAAAAGCCTCAGGCGGGACTCGCTTGACCTTCGTGATCGCGATGAAGCCTGGCTCCAGCGCGTACTCGAAGTAGACACCGTCCTTGATGTCGGCCATGGGAATGAACAATCCCTTCGAGTCGAACGTACGCTCGGCCGTGTTGAGGGAAGAGGTTTCTGGTGACCTTCTGTTCTCTGCGCGCTTGTCACCGAACCGCTCACCGAGGCCGACGACAAGCGAAATGACACGCGCGCTTTGTGTCGACGCGAGGGAAGTCGTGAACATTCCCGCCGCACCGCTCGATAAGAACCCTGGGACGACTGAGCGGGTTTGAATCGTCGTGACCGCCTCTTGGTCCAATTGGAACTCTGAGACGGTCGACTTGATCTCAAGGTCGCTGTACGTGCCACCTGAGAGGTGGTAAGGGATGAAGTGCCGGGAGCCCGAGTAGACAGCCTTCAGCTCGTACCTGCGTCCGTTCGAGGTGTCGAAAGTGAAGCCGCCCATCCCATCAGGCTCCGCCGTGATCAGTTTGATGTTCCCCGTGAGGCCAGAGCCTCCGACCTCGAACGAGAACCTGTTTGAGAACTTCGTGTACTGGACGAGTCCCTTGTCTCCGTTAATGAGAAGCCTTCCCAAGTCGCGCTGCATTTTGCATATCAGCCTCTTGCACCAGTAGGGTTTTCTCGTCCTTGGATCCGTATCGAGGTGCGCGGGTTCGACACGGGGGTCGCCCTTCTGCCAACCTTCGGTCGGACAAGACTCGAGTGAACTTGGATTCTCGCCCTTGACATATGCACGAAAGGCTTCGAGGCGGAACGAGACGAGGTGCGTCGTATTGTAACTCGCTTTAGCGTCGAAGATCAGTACGACATCCTTGTTCGGAGCAGAGGAGTCGATCCCTTCAAGGAGCGCCGGACACTGCTTCTTTCCGGTTGGGTCCGAACCGAAGAGGACCCAGAACTCATGCTTGGTCATGGCCTCGGCGAGTTTTTTCTTCACAGTCTCGACGTCGACGGGTTCTTTCCAACTATCAAGGACCGACTCTAGGACTCTCAGAAAGGGAACCTTGATCGCAACGTGTGGCGAATACCAACCACGCTTGAAGTACACAGTCGTGAACGATGGCCCAAGAGGCGCGACAACATCCTTCGGCGCCTCTTCGGTTGCTGGTTCCTGGGCTAGCGTCCCTACGGGGAGATCCTGAGCGGAAGCAGAGAGCGGAATGAGGGCAAACGAGGCCACGAAGGGGATGAGACGTGAGCGCGGATTCATATTTGACTCCACGCGCAGTGTGGAGTCAAGCCTTGCGTCTAGCAGGGATACGTCTGTCCATTACATGGACTTTCCATGATTGGCGTCACTAACCGCTGTTACTCAAGGCTCCGACCTTGCGGTCCGCAGACACTTTGCCGATCACCTTGACCGTGGGCTTGGGGTTGTTCGGCACCTGACGCGGGGAGGAGAAGTGGGGGACAATATTGACCGGAACCTCGCACTCCTCGGCGGTGATGTCGATACGATTGTTCGAGCCGCCGTGGACGAACACGCCTGACTGGAACCCCTTTGACCGGCTTGCCGTGATCACGTTGTTCGAAGCGCGGTCGTCCAGATAGAAGCCCGTGTGCACCCAGGTTACAGGATAGCGACGCACGGCGCAGACCGCCGTGACATTCACGGCGCGGTTTCCGTCGAACCCGCGGCCAGGGAACACGATCAGTCCAACATCGTTGCCGACCTCGAGCCCGGTCACGACCATGTCGCGCAGTTCGTTGTCGTCGCCGTTGAGGCGCACGCCGACCATCTCGGTCGTAACGCGGCCCGTGATCCGGTTGCGGTCGCCCCAAACGCGCAATTCGGGGCGATCGATCTCTAACGCGACCTTAGGTCCGCCGACGAGTTCGACGTTCACACGGTTGTCGTCGCCAAAGAGTTGCAGCCCTTCGGCAGGAGCACCACGCCCCTTTAACTTGATCGTCGATCGGTTCGTGCGGATCGTGAGTAGGGCTTTGGGGTCGAGTTCGTTCCACTGTGGCCCGGGATGGCCTGCAGGCGCCGCGGGCCACACGCGATACCAACCGTCCTTGTAGCGTCCGCCGTCGCGCCACGGTGCGTCGAGGCGGTGGTTGCGGTCGCTGTGGCGGGTCCCAATCGGCTTGCCGTCGCGCCCGATCTTCAGGATAGTGTTGCGCCAGCCGTCGTGCCCGTCGAGCATGACCTGGACCCATTGGCCGGAATCGAGCCGGGGCAAGTTGCCTCCAGTCGTGCGTTTCCACACGCTTGGCGAACCGTAACTTGGCGCCGTCAGGGAGATCTCGTAGTTGCCGCCGTCGGGGAGGGTGACGGTCGTGTACGGCTTGGCGTCGACGAGGGTCGGAGCGGGGGCGCCTTTGCCAAGGATCGCGATCGCGAGGCCAAAACCGAACATCTCAAGGGCTCAGACGCCCGGCAATGCGGCCAAGTACCTCTTGGCAGGGCCAAGGAACCAGGCTTCATACTCAGGGCATGGCGCTGATCCCGACCCGGCTTACCTGCAACAACCTCTACAACCCCCTTGCCGTGGCCGATCCGCGTCCTCGGCTTTCGTGGGTGCTTGCGGGTGACTCTCAGCGCCAGGCCGCTTACAGGATCACTGTAGGCTCGGCGCCAAGCAATTCGGACCTGTGGGACACGGGCCGCGTCGAATCGGGGCAGACCAGGGACGTCCAGTACCAAGGTCGGCCTCTTGCGCCCAGGCAGGCGGCGTATTGGTCAGTGACAGTGTGGGACGAGAACGGGAGAGCGAGCGCAAGCGACACGTTTGAGTGGACGGCAGCACCGGGGAAGTGGGACGCTGAGTACATCGGGTTCGATGCCCCGCTCGATGCGGCAAGGTTTCCCGATTTCATGGGGACGAACTGGATCTGGCACGCCGACGGGCCGATCGATCCGGTCCCGGTGTGTACAGCAAGGTTTCGCAAGACGTTCTCCGCCGAGCCGGGCATGACTGAGGCGCAATTGCTGATAACAGCAGACGACTCTTACACAGCGTTCCTCAATGGTGTGGAGGTCGGGAAGAGCGACGGGAACAGAGACTCGTGGAGGCGCCCCGGGTTGCACGACATTACGCGCACAGTCAAGGCAGGATCGAACTCGATCGAGGTCGTCGTACATTCGATCGGCGTGTCGATCTCCGGTCTGATCTGTAAGATTGAGATGGAGCACGGCGCAAGGCGCACACAGGTCGTTTCAGACGCGAGTTGGGAGGCACGCTGGGAAGAGGGAACCGACTGGAAGCCCGTTCGGTCGTTGGGTGGTCATGGGGCTCCGCCCTGGGGAGGGTTGGCCTTGCCGCGACTCTTCTTGCCGCCCCCGCGTGTGCTCTCGCGGCGGTTCCAGGTTGCGCGTCGGGTGATGCGGGCGACGCTTTATGCGACTGCTCTCGGCCTCTTTGAGTCGCGCCTCAACGGAAGGCTGGTCTCAGAGGACTGGTTCGCCCCAGGCTGGACGGACTATCGCAAGCGGCTCCACTATCGCGCTTACGACGTGACCGACCTCGTACAAGTCGGGAACAACGAACTCTACACGACGCTTGCAGACGGCTGGTTCTCAGGATATGTCGGGTTTGGTAGGCGCCACCATTACGGCGAACACACCCGCTTTAGCGCGATGCTCTGGCTCGACTATGAGGACGGAGGTAGCGAGTGCGTCCGGACGGACGAGACGTGGCGGGGCGCAACCGGCACGACCACCCAGTCGGACTTCCTCATGGGTGAGAACTTTGACTCACGGATAGAGGACCTCGATTGGCACCCGGTCGTCGAAGGAAAGGAGATCGACCCTGTCATCGAGCCGTACCCGATGCAGCCGACCGTCGCGTGGACGACTTATGCCAGCAAATCGGTCCGTCAAGACAAGAACGGCGAATGGGTGTTCGACCTGGGTGCAAACTTCGCCGGCATTCCGAAAGTGCAAGGCACGGGCAAGACGCTCATTCTGCGCACAGCCGAAGTCTTGAATCCCGACGAGACGATCTATACGACGAATCTGCGCTCGGCTCGCGCGACCGACGTTGTCACAATCAAGGAAGGCGAGACGTGGCGGCCCATGGGGACGTTCCACGGGTTCCGGTACGTTTCGGCGAAGGGCTTCGAGGGCCAGCCCTCGCTTGAAGCAGTCTCTGGGCTTGCACTGAGCAACGTTGCGCGGTCAGCCAGCGGATTCAAGTGTAGCGATCCGCGCCTCAACCAACTCTGGGAGAACATCGACCGAACGTTCCGTGCGAACTTCATCGAAATCCCGACGGACTGCCCACAACGCGATGAAAGGCTCGGATGGACAGGAGACATCCAAGTGTTCTGTCGCACGGCCGCGATCCTTGCAGACGTGCAGGCGTTCCTCGACAAGTGGCTCGTCGACATGGCTGACGCCCAAAGGGCCGACGGCCAGTACCCGATGTTCGCTCCTGTGCTCTATGGGATGGACGATGGCGGCCCGGCTTGGGCGGACGCAGGAACGATCGTGCCTTGGATGATGTGGGAAGTGTACGGTGACAAGGCGGTGCTCGAGCGGCAGTACGAGTCGATGAAGAAGTTTGTCGGGTTCTGCGTCGGACGTTTGACGCCCGAGTTCCTGCCACCTAAGGAGTTCCACTGTTTTGGCGACTGGCTCAACGTTGGTGTCGAGACTCCGACACCGGTGCTCTTCATGTTGTTCCTGGCGCGCTCTGCGTGGATCCTTGGTCAGACCGCCGAGGTCCTTGGAAAGAGCGAGGACGCTCGCAAGAACGCAGAACTCTTCAAAACTCTGTGCCTTCGCTTCCGGGCTGCGTACGTGGACTCAGACGGATGGGTGCAGGGCAAGTCGCAGACGGGACAGGTCTTGGCGCTTGCATTCAATGTCGTCGCACAAGACCAGCGGGCGGCCGTGTTCGCGCGCTTGGTCGAGGATATTGAGAAGCGCGGGCACCTCACGACCGGGTTCATCGGCACGAAGGACCTTATGCTCGTCCTGCGCGACGGGCGTCGCGCTGATCTGGCCTACAAACTCCTCTTGAGCGACCAGTATCCCGGTTGGCTCTTCTCGATCAAGCACGGTGCTACATCGATCTGGGAGAGATGGGACGGATGGACGCCAGAGAAGGGGTTCCAGGACGCCGGCATGAACTCCTTTGCGCACTATGCCTTCGGTGCGGTCGGTCAGTTCATGATGGAGACGATTGGTGGGATCCGGCCCGCGGCGCCGGGTTACGAGAAAGTTGTGGTCCGAGTCGAGCGAGGCCCGCTCGAGTGGGCCGAGTGTTGGTACGACTCGCCACGCGGGCGGATCTCCACTTCTTGGAGGGGCGACACGCTTGAAGCCACCATCCCTCCGAACGTCGAGGCGCAAGTGTGGTCGAACGGGGATTGGGTCCACGTCGGCGCAGGCAAGCATACAATCGGAATCTAGGTTTTCCAGAGTTGGGACTGGCGGTAGTGCTCGTCGCTCCAGTTGTCTATGCGTGCGACCTGCTCTGCACTCAGTGGCCGTGGGTCGCCAGCAGCGAGAAAGACCTTTGCGGCTTTCTCCATCATGAGGCACGCGCTGAGGGCCTCGTTTGCCGTACTCCCAACCGCGATAAGACCGTGGTTGACCATGAGGATGGTCTTCGGCGCCTTGCCGGTTGAAGATTCAAACTCGCGCCAGCCGGTCCGAATAGCCTTCGCCAGAGCAAGGCCGGGCGCGACATAAGGGACGAGCACGGACCTTGGCCCGCACAAAACGATCTGGTCTGGAAAATAGCGCTCCGATGCAAACTTCGCTGGATGCGGGCCGCACATCACCCCAAGGGTCGAGACGGGGTGCGAGTGGGCGACGAAGTTGACGTCTGGCTGGTCGAGCAGCCAAGCGTGCATGAACGTCTCAGTCGAAGGGAGGAGGGCAGAGCGCGGATCGGTGCGGCACTCGTTCAAGAAACTTCTCAGTTCATCGTCCGAGCAAGGCGGCCCATCAAGGGCTTGTACAACTCTAAGCCGGTCGACTTGTACAAACCCGTCCCTTGAGATCGACGACAATTGCCTGCCGCTCGCCTTGATCCACAGGGTCGCGTGATCCCTCGCGCTCGTGTTTCCCTCGCCGAGAATAACCTGGCCGTGCTCGGGCCGAGCAAGTTCCAGGGTCATGTCGACGAGTTGGTCGAGGACGCTCACGACGCCCTCCTGTGCCGAACCTGGTCGAGCGCGACTGCAGCGACGATGATCGCTCCAGTCACAATCTCCTGCACCCAATTGGGCCAGCCGAGAGAAACGGATCCGGTCGCGATGGTCGTCATCATGAGCGCTCCGATGAGCGTACCGGCGATCGAGCCTGTTCCTCCCCGCAGCGACGCTCCGCCGATCACTGCGGCGGCGATGACTTGCAGTTCTAACCCTTGTGCCGTCGTTGGATCCCCGACGCTGAGTCTCGCGAAAGACGCGACCCCTGCCATCCCGGCGCACAGGCCCATAAACGCGTAGACCGCCACTTTCACCCTCTCGATAGGCACACCACACAAACGCGCCGCGTTCTCGTTAGAACCGACGGCTTGGATGTGACGTCCCATGCGCGTGTACCGAAGCCAGACGGCAGCGATGGCAGACAAGGCGAGCAACGCCCACACTCCAGGAGGGAACACCATCCATTTGCTCTCAGTGGGCACTTTCGTGAGCAAGTCGTTGATCCACGTTAGGTCTGCATCGATCTTTTGTTCTTTGGCAATGCCTTTGGCTATGCCACGAAGCGCGAGGAACGTCCCGAGAGTGACGATGAACGGCGTGACGCGCAAGCGAGTGACAATGACGCCGTTCAGCGATCCGCACACCAAGCCTGCGAGCAGTCCGAAGACCACGGCAATCGCAGGGTCTTGTCCCGTTTGGAGCGCATAGGCGACGACGACGGAAACGAGCGCGACCATCGAGCCGACTGACAGGTCGATGCCAGCGGACATGATCACAAACGTCATGCCGACACCGGCGAGGGCGACGACAGTACTCTGCCGAAAGATCTGTTCGACGGTGTCGACGGAAAGGAACTGACCGCCCTTGACCAGGCCGAAACCAAGGAAGAGCAACGCCCAAGCGACGGCAAGACCGACGACGTTCCCTATCGCCCTCACGCTCCAACGGCCTCCTTCATCAAAGACTCCTGGGTCCACTCTCGAACGTGCCGCGCTTCTCCAAGGACGCCGCGAGACATGACCGCGACCCGGTCACACACGCCGAGAAGTTCGGGAAGGTACGAAGACACCATGAGGACCGCCTTGCCTTCGCATGCGAGTTCGTCGATCAATCGGTAGATTTGCTCCTTGCTCGCGACATCGATGCCTCGCGTCGGCTCGTCAAGCAGGAAGAGGTCGACGTCGTGGTGGAGCAATCTCGCAAGCGCGACCTTCTGCTGGTTTCCTCCGCTCAGATCGCCAACGGGCTGGGCAGGATCGCGCATCTTGACGCTTAGTTTCTTCAGGGCAGTCTTCACTCCAGGCGTCGGGCCGCCGCCTGCCCAAAGTGGGAGGCGGGTCAGGGAAGCGTTGTCGGAGATCGACATCTCGAGCGCGAGCCCCTCTGACTTGCGGTCTTCGCTGAGCATTCCCACGCCCTGTCTCCATCGGGCCAATGGACTGTGCGGGCCCAGGAACGCCCCGACCCTCAGCAAGCCGCTGTTCACACGGTCAAGGCCAAAGATGGCCCGCACGAGTTCTGTTCGGCCCGAACCACCGAGTCCGGCTATGCCCACGACCTCTCCCTTTCGGACCGTGAGGCTCGCATCGCGCGGAAGAACCACGCCAGCGAGGGCGCTCGCTTCCAGGAGGAGGTCTCCTTCTCTTCGCTCCGAGCGCGGATAGAGGTCGTGTACGTCGCGCCCTACCATCATTCGAACAACGTCTTCGTCCACGAACTCCGCTATGGGGCCGTTGCCGGCAACAGCGCCGTCGCGCAGCACGACGAACCGATCGGCCACTCTCTTGACTTCGTCAAAAAAGTGCGAAATGTAGACGACCGCGATGCCCTGAGACGACAACGAGTCAATCACATCGAAGAGCCGCTCGGTCTCGTCGTGACCGAGGCTGCTTGTGGGCTCGTCCAGCACCAAGACACGGCAACGTCCGACAAGCGCGCGGGCGATTTCAATGGATTGTCTGACTCCGATGGGCAGCCTTCCGACAAGTGAATCGAGCGCAAGTGAGCCGTGTCCGAGGCGATCAAGCGCGGTGCGGACGAGGCCTTCCTGTTCGCGGCGGTCGAGGAACCCGATGCGCGTGTTCTCCATCCCCAGAAGCACGTTGTCGACGACGCTAAGGTCCGGGCAAAGCGAAAGCTCCTGATGGATCATCGCCACGCCTCCTTCTCTTGCGTGCCTGGGTGAGGAAGGAACGAACGGGGCTCCATCTAAATGTATGGAGCCTCCATCGGCAGTCAGCACGCCCGCCAGCACGCGCATCAACGTGGACTTTCCAGACCCGTTCTCGCCGACGAGCGCACAGACTTCTCCTTGCTCGACCGAGAGGTCTACACCGGCGAGGGCGACTGTCGCGCCGAAGCGCTTCTCAATCCCTCGCATTTCAAGGAACGCCATTTACTGCAGGAGCTTCTTGATCTCAGGAGTGTCCAAGTTTGCCTTGGTCACGAACGCCGCTCCCGTGTCGATCCGCTTCTCAGGGGTGGTTCCTTTGATCTGGTCGACAATGGCGCGAACGGCGAGCTCGCCCATCTTACGCGGATTCTGGACCACCAGCCCCGCAATCTGCCCGTCCGTGAGTCCTTGCAACAGTTTGGTCGATGCATCGAACCCGATGAACGTCACGTTGCCGGTCAGTCCGGCGTCCTGCAAGGCTCGCAACATGCCGAACGTTGAGGACTCGTTCGGACAGAAGACTCCGGCCACTTTCATCGAGTCCCCGCTTCGGTAGCGCGAGATTAGGTTCTCTGACGCCTTCTGGGCGCTCTCTACGGTGGCTCCTGCGTACTGCTCTTGGCTGACGATCTCGAGCCCAGCCTTCTTCGCCGCGTCAATGAAACCGTTCTCGCGCTCAGTGGTGCTCGCCGAGCCTTCCTGGTAGCGCAAGACGAGCACGTCGTCCCCTGGCTTCAGCAGTTTCGCCATCTCTGCGCCCGCCACTGCGCCGGCGTTGAAGTTGTCCGTCGCGACGAAACTCACGATGTCGTCGTGCTTGAGTCCACTGTCGAAGATCAGCACCGGGATTCCGCCATTCTGCGCTTGTTTGACGTATGTGACGAGTGCCGTGTCGTCGAGGGGGGCGAGACAGATTCCGTCGACCTTCTCTAGCGTGAACTGTTCGACTACCTTGATCTGCTCGTCGCGGTCGTCTTCCTTCAATGGTCCTTTCCAAATGAGTTCGACGCCCAGTTCGTTTGCGGCTTCCTGTGCGCCCGCGTGGACCGATTTCCAGAATTCGTGGGTCGTCCCTTTGGGAATCATTGCGATGCGGAGCTGCTTGTCCGTAGTTCCGCCGGCCCCGCCGTTGGCAGCCTTGTCTGCACCGCTACAACCGACGAGGATGGCCGCGAGGCCTAGGGCAAAGATCGATCCCGTGCGCATGGCGAAATGCTACCTGTGGGCAAGGGTCCACCTACTCAATCACGCCAGTTTGAACCGCCTGCCCGCTGCCACGGCTCGCCGACCTGCATCACGATGTGTGGGATCGGGGGCAGAAGGCCCGCATAGATGGAAAAGCAACCGATCGGGAGTCCGCCTATGTGGATCGTTAAAGTGTCGCCTTCCTTGATCTCAAACTCGATCTCGCTCCTTCTGCCAAGTTCGTTCTTGCCTTCCAAAGTGTGCCTGCCCGATGCCACATCGACCTCGATGCGGTCCTTGTACTTCATCTTCGCGACTTCACGGCCGTCAAGAGACATGATCGCCAGTCTGTGTGCGATGTCGTCGGGATGGTCGCGGACAAGGATAAGCGTCGGCAACGATCCTATCATAGTCGAACAGGAACTGAGGCCCCTTACCTCAGAGGTAAAACGGGGACGATGTCCCTCCGGAATCTTTCCATTCTCTCGGCCCTCGCTGTTTCGTCGCTGGCCCTGGCACAGCCTTTGCCAACACCCAAGTCAGGCCTCACCCTTGAGCGACTGCTCGACTATCCGATCGTCAATGGGCGCAGCCCGGTGGGCGAAACGATGTCCCCGGACGGCCGCTATGTGGTCTACGGCACCAACAAGACGGGTGAACGGCGGCTCGACGTCTACATCATGGACCTCCGGACAGGGCGCGAGACTCGAGTCGTTGAGAGCGAGAAACTTCCCAAACCCCCGCGACAGGACGATAGCCGCACGGAACTGCAAAAAAGGGAAGAGGAACTCTATGACGGCGGGCTGACAGGGTTCAGGTGGTCGCCGGACAGCAAAGAGATCATGGCCGGCCCCTATCGGGGGAGAGTGTGGCTGTTCGACGTCGAAGGCAAGAGTCTACGGCCGCTCATCGACACGAACGAACAGATCACGAGCGCGACCTACTCGCCGGACGGCAGGTTCATCGCGTTCATCAGGGGAATCAACCTTTTCCGCTTCGACCGCAAGTCGGGCGACATCAAGCAAGTCACTTTCCTCAGCAAGCCGAACACTTCGCTCGATGGATTCGAGTGGTCGCCTGACGCATCGAAGATCGCTGTGTTCTGGTCGGACAGCAGCAAACTCGGCTCGCACGTCATGATGGACTTCAGCAAGGAGAAGGCCACGGTCGTAAACATCCAGCGCATGTGGCACGGCGAGATGAGCCAGGATATGCAGATCGGCGTCGTCGGTGCAGACGGAGGGCTCATCAAGTTTGTCGAGGGCCTGCCTCGCTATATGTGGATGACAAGTTTCGCGTGGTCCCCGGACAGCCGCATGATCGCAGCTTTTTGGACCAAGGAAGACTTTCAAGAAGCGACGATCACCGTAGTGCCCGTTGAGACGATGAAGAAACTGGATGCTTACGTCGAAAAGGCGCCGAAGAACTACATCCCGGACTTTCGATACTTGGCATGGACCCGAGACAGCAAGCGGGTCCTGTTCACAACGGACATCCGTGACGGAGCCTTCACGAACCGGGGGCTCTACTCCATGACGCCGACAGGCGAGGACGTCAAGGCGGTCTATGCCGAATCGCACGACATTGCAGGTTTCATGCGACCCAAGGACAGCGACCGAATCGTGCTGGTGACGCAGGAGCGGTCACCGCTCAAGACGGAGATCACGGTGATCGAGAGCGACGGTAAGCGTACTGTCCACGTGCCGATCGAGAACGGCGTCGCAACACGCGTCGGCTTCGACGAGTGCCAGCCGCCGATGGTCAGCGACGATGGCCGCGTTATGGCCTCTATGGCCAGCGCACCGGGGGTTCCTTGGGAGTTGTACGCGATCGAGCCAAACGTCAGGCGACTGACAAACTCGCCGCTAGAGGACTTCAAGAAGGTCTCGTGGGCCAACTTTGAGCAAGTCGAGTTCGAAGGGCCAAACGGTATCAAGATGTACGGCCTTCTCGTCACCCCCAAGGGCCTCGACAAGTCCAAGAAACACCCGGCGATCCTGACCGACATGTACGCCAACAGCGCGAAGATGTCGTGGGGAGGCTACTTTGCCAACTACGCCGCAGAGGAACTCGGCATGGTGTGCCTCTATGTGGACTTCGCAGCGTCGTGGGGGCAGGGCGGCGAGCGCAACTCGTCGTACCACAAGTCGATGGGAGTGATCGACACGCAGGAGGCTGTCTCTGCCAAGAAGTTCCTTGCCTCGCTCGGCTATGTGAACGAGGACCGCGTTGGAGTTTGGGGATGGTCGTACGGCGGGTTCTTGACGTGCATGATCATGCTCACGGCTCCGGGCGAGTTCGACACGGGCGTTGCTGTCGCGAGCGTGACCGATTGGAAGTCCTACAACGAGTGGTACACCAGGCGCCGACTCGGGATGGAGAAGGACGATCCAGAAGTCTACAAAAGGACCTCGCCGGTCTGGCACGCCAAGGGGTTGGAGGGGAACCTCTACCTGGTGCACGGCATGCTCGACGACAACGTGCTCTTCCAGGACACCGCGCGTTTGGTGCAAGCGCTGATCGACGAGCGCAAGCACTTCTCGATGTTCGGGTACCCCCGCGACGACCACTCGATCGGCAAGGCGACGTCGCGTCCGCACGTTTACGACGAAATCATGCGGTACCTGTTCTGGAAGCTGAATCGAAGGTAACAGCAGATGTGGCAGCGGTTCAGCGAGAACGCGCGGAAGGTCGTGTTCTACGCGCAAGAGGAGGCGCAAAGATTTGGAGAGGGATACGTCTCTACCGAACACTTGTTGCTCGGCTTGTTGCGCGAAGCAGAAGGCGTTGGGTGTCGTGTCATCACGAATCTAGGTGTGTCCCTCGCCAAGGTTCAAAAGGAGGTTGAAAAGCAGCTGCCAAGGGGAGATGCGCGTCCTGCGAAGGACATGTCTCTTACACCGAGGGGAAAGCGTGTCATCGACCTTGCTTATGACGAAGCGCGGAATCTGAACAACAACTACATCGGTACAGAGCACTTGCTGCTCGGACTCATCAGAGAGGAAGACGGTCTTGCAGCACGTGTTCTAGGCAAGCTCGGTGTGGAGTTGGATCGGGCACGTCGTGAAGTCATGCGCATCCAAGACAAGGAGACGCCTGGGATCGCGCAACAACGATTGAGCCAAGACTGGGTCCGTCCAATCGTCATGGAAGGCTTCGAAGTCCGCCTCGAGCCTCTCGCCCTGAAGCACGCCGCAGACCTCGCGGAGGCCTGCGACCCGGAGATGTTCCGGTACTTCCCGACCTATCCCCAGTCGTTCGACAAGAAGGGCCTTGAGGACTACATTTCAACGCGCAACAGCATGCCCCTCACGGTCGCCTACGCCATCGTGCTCAAGTCTACGGGCAAGGCGATAGGCAGTAGCAGTTTCTTCGACATTCGTCCCTCCGACAAGGGCCTGGAGATCGGACACACGTGGATCAAGAAGGAGCACCGGGGCACAAAGGTCAACCCCGAAGTCAAGTTGCTCATGTTCGGTCATGCTTTTGAGTCCTTGGGCGCGATCCGCGTGCAACAAAAGACCGACCTCCGAAACGTCCAAAGCCAGCGCGCCATGCTCAAGATGGGCTGCAAGCAGGAAGGCGTCCTTCGTCACAACATGGTGATGCCGGACGGCCACGTGCGCGACAGCGTGTACTTCTCTGTCCTTGCTGAAGAATGGCCCGCGGTCAAGGCTGGGCTCGTTGCCCGACTCAAGGCATGATCAGAACCCGACCTTGATAAAGTGAGGGACACTGTATGGAACGGGATTCCCCAAAGCGTCGCGGACCTCTGTAGGCAGCGTCGCGAGCCCGGGCGCTGAAAACGCCAAGAACAGTTCTCCTGTCACGGTCACGCTGTCATCGGGCTGGATCCGATAGTCGGACATGAACCGCTGCACGTGTCGCGGAGGCTTTGTCCCATAGATCTCTTTGAACGACGTCACTTTTCCGGTGATCAGGTTGTTGTACGTCAGGTCGGACAGCCCGATCTTCTCGTTGCCCATGAGCCCGAACGCGAGGTTGATGACTTGCCGCTTTTCGGCTTCGAACGACTCCGGCGTAAAGCCTTGCGGGTTCGGCGTCACCGGAAAAGGCTCTAGCACGGCGTCGAGCGCGCGTCTGAGGCGCTCTTCGGTGTATGTTCCGCTGATGAACACCTGCGAGCCCGCAAGTCTCTGGTCGTAAAGCAGCGGATGTCCAAAAGTGCGCTGTGCGCGCTCAACGATCTCGCTGAGCGTATACACGCCACCGTCTTGGAAGTCGACCTCGCCGTCCTGCAACCTACCCAACTGGCGAACAGGGGCTGGCTGTGCGTCGGGATAAGGAACGTCTGGGCTTTGGCCAGTCAAGTTGAGGGTCACGGGGCCGTCGCCCGTGCGGCTGTCCGCTGTCGCGAGCGGCTCGTACACAAGGCGCATCCCGATCCGTTCGGGATAGTTGGCGAGAATCGAATCGCCCAACCCGTTCCCGAGCATCGAAATGGCGTACTTGAGCCGGCGTTGCAATGTTGGAGGAACGCTTGATATGTCCAACTTTGCGTCACACAACTTCATCGTATCCGTCGCCCCTAGCGAAGTGAGAAACGCCATGACGTGCTGGTGGGGAGTGTGGAACCTGACGTCGTCGACCTCAGGCTTGCGACGAAGTACATAGACCGACTCGACCGAGAAGACAGACCGCTGGGTCGCTGCTGCGAGCCGCTCCAGCCCGGACATCCCTGAAGCCTTGTCGTAAGACAGCACCCCAGGCTTTCGCGAAGGGTCGACG
The DNA here is from genome assembly GCA_964529975.1 of uncultured Fimbriimonadaceae bacterium. Taxonomy (GTDB): domain Bacteria; phylum Armatimonadota; class Fimbriimonadia; order Fimbriimonadales; family Fimbriimonadaceae; genus JADFMN01. The sequence goes on along the minus strand of CAZGXW010000033.1, from coordinate 13,814 downwards.
TCGACCACCAGGCTGATCTTCTCAACCTGCGTCACCTTGCGCAGCATCGTCTGCCAGTCCTGGAGATAAGGCTCGGGGACCTGGGAGGCGACGGCGAAGGCGACAGTGGCCAACATCAGGCTCTATTGTACGACGGTGGAGAGAGTGGGGACAAGTTCGGCCCGCTTGTGCGAAACCCGTTGACCGATTGTGGACAGCAATCGTGCTGGGCCGATAGGCTCAAAACTCGGCGGAAAACCCTCGGATTTGATGGTTAGACCTTCTCAGCCCTACTCCCGCTGCGTAGGTGACAATGGACGCACCGAGAATGGCCCAGCCGATACCCAAGCGACTAGACGATTTTGTCCCGCCTCACAGCCTTGAGGCGGAGATGGCGACGCTTGGCTCGATGATGCTGAGCGAGCGGGCGGCGGAAGAGGTCCAGGCCATCCTGGCCGAGGAAGACTTCTACCAGCCTGCGCACAAAGAGATCTTCCGTGCGATTCGGCAACTGCTCCTGAGTGCAAAGGCGATCGACCTCGTGACGATCAAGGACGAACTGATCGCGCGCGGGATGCTGGCGGAGGTCGGTGGCACCGAATACCTCATCCAGATCGCCGAGAGCGTGCCGACCGCACAAAACGCAACGTACTACGCCGAGATCGTCCAAGACAAGGCGACCATGCGCCGTCTGGAACAGGCAGGCCACGAGATCCTCGGTTTGGTACGCGACCCGGAGACGAGCGCGGACGAGAAAGTGGACGACGCGGAATCGCTCGTTTTCGAAGTCGGGCAGAAGCGGCTGGGCAAGTACTTCGACACCGCCAAGACGCTGGCGAAAGAGTTCTTCAAAGACGTCGACCACTTGCTCGACACTGGTGAGCCGATCCTCGGTCTACCGACCGGGTTCCGCGACCTCGACACTGTGACGACAGGCCTCTATGGCAGCGACTTCACGATCGTCGCTGCGAGGCCAGCGATGGGTAAGACGAGTCTTGTTCTCAACTTCGCGCTCAACGTGGCGCGGCAGGACAAGGGAGCGGTCGCCATCTTCAGCCTGGAGATGAGCGGCCAACAATTGGTGCGCCGCATCATCTCGACGATCGCGCAGGTGCCTATGGGGACGCTGAAAAAGGCGAACCTCAGCAGCCAGGACTATCAAAAACTCGCCGACGCCTGCGAGGAACTCTACACTCTGCCGATCTTCATCGACGACTCCTCGGACATCAATCCGCTTGACATGAGGGGCAAGTGCCGCCGACTGAAGGCGGACCAGGGGCTCGCCTTGGTGGTCGTGGACTACATCCAATTGATGAGGGGCAACAGTCGGCGTCCGGAGAACCGCAACCAAGAGATTGGCGAGATCGCCCGAGGCCTCAAGGCAATGGCGAAAGAGCTCGACGTGCCCGTGATCGCCCTTAGCCAGTTGAACCGCGCTGTCGAGTCGCGTGAGAACAAGCGCCCAATGCTTGCCGACATCCGTGAGTCGGGCTCGATCGAGGCCGAAGCCGACCTCGTGATGTTCATTTTCCGCGAGGAGTACTACAAGCGCAAGGAGGCGGAGTCCGCCGACAAATGGAACCCGGACTCGGCCGAAGTCGCAGAACTCATTATCGGAAAGCACCGCAATGGCCCGACGGGAACCGTTCTGCTCGGCTTCCAACCGGCCTACACGCGGTTCACGCTGCTCGACGAGGACTCGAAACTGGCATACTCACGTCGTTCAAGAGAGAAGCAAAGCGACGAGTAACGCATGGAACTCCTGACCGACCCCCAAGCATGGATCGCTTTCGCGACCCTGACGGTGCTCGAGATCGTCCTCGGCATCGATAACATCGTATTCATTTCGATCGTCTCGGCGAAGCTGCCGGAGAAGGATCGCGAAAAGGCGCGCAAGATCGGCCTCGCCCTGGCGATGATCATGCGCATCCTGCTCTTGCTCTCGCTCAGTTGGCTGATGAAACTGACTGCGCCACTGTTCTCGCCGTTCGGACACGATGTAAGCGGACGCGACCTCATCCTCCTGGGTGGAGGCTTGTTCTTGGTCTACAAGGCGGTCATGGAGATCCACTCCAAGCTCGAGGGCGACGAGCACGGCAAACACGCAGATGCCAAAGCGACGATGGCGAGCGTGATCGGTACGATCATCGCCCTCGACTTGGTGTTCTCGCTCGACTCGGTGATCACTGCCGTGGGAATGGCGGACGACATCCCGGTGATGATCGCCGCTGTCGTGGTCGCTGTGGGCGTAATGCTCATCTTCGCGACGCCGGTCAGTAACTTCGTCGAAAAGCACCCGACGGTCAAGATGCTCGCGCTGGCGTTCCTCGTGCTGATCGGAGTCAACCTCGTCGCCGAAGGCTGGGGCCAGCACATCCCCAAGGGCTACACCTACTTCGCAATGGCGTTCTCCGTGGCAGTTGAGATGCTGAACCTCAAAATGAAGTCGAAGGGGAAGGCGGTCCAACTGAGGAAGGAATACGAGGAGGGATAGCCTCACAGAGCGAGCTGGCGCACGGCAGATTCCGCATCTGCACGACCTTGATTGCGAGGTTGAGGTAATTCAGGGTCAGCAAACGTTCTCATGCCCCACGCGTTTGGCACAGACGAAGGTATCGAGTCGCTAAAGGTCACGCCGGACAACGTCATCACTGCCGAAGCCCACATACGCGGAACGCAGGTCAGGTCGTAGCCCCCGCCCCCAACAGCGACGATGGGCAGACCAATCGACTGCACCAAACGCACGGCCTCCAGCCACTCTTGCGCCGCGACCTGCAAGTGTCCGAGCGGATCGAGGAAGTGAGGGTCGGTGCCCATTTGCAGCACGATCGCTTGCGGCCCGAACCGCCGCAGCGCAGGCATGATCCCGTTCTCAAACGCCCACAGCCACACGTCGCCGGTCGTAAAAGGCTCGAGAGGAATGTTGACCGATGTGTCTTCGGCCCCGCGTTCCTCCACAAACCCAGTCCCAGGATACAGCCGCCGACCAGTCTCGTGGATCGAGCACGTCAACACCGTTGGGTCGTCGAAGAAAAGGGCTTGCACTCCGTCTCCGTGGTGCAAGTCGATGTCCACATACGCTATGCGGTCAAACCGCTCCCGCAACACCGCGCACGCGATCGCTGGGTCGTTGAACACGCAGAACCCGCTGGCCCGTGAGCGCTGCGCGTGGTGCAGCCCGCCGGCGATCCCGAAGGCAAGGGGAGCACCATCGCGAACGGCCTCGGCAGCGCGCACGGTCCCCGCGACATAGGCCAGGGAAGCCTCGAACATCCCTTCGAACACAGGGTTGTCCGTCGTGCCAAAGCCCCACGGCCACATCTCTTCGCGACACATGAACGTCGCATCGTTGCTCAAGGCTTGAACGGTCTCGACGTATTCGAGCGAATGGACGCGAAGCGCGTCCCTGACAGAGCCTGGTCCCGGATCGATCGTCTCGAAGCCCGGCACGCACGCCTGCAACAGCGCGACCGTCCGTTCCAGACGCACGGGCTTAAGAGGGTGCTGCGGCCCGAAGTCATAGGCCGTCATGCGCGGGTGGTAGAAGAACAGCGGGACGGGCACCGAACCGAGGTTACCGCCGGAAAGTAAACTCGCCCTGCATGGCGACGGAAGTGCGCGGGCTCCGGGCGTTCAAGACGTACCTGGAGATGATCAAGTTCGAACACTCCGTGTTCGCGCTCCCGTTCGCAATGGTCGGCATGGTGTGGGCTTCGGTCGCCGACGGTGGTACGGGCTGGCCGGGCTGGCGCGTGTTCCTGCTTATCGTGTTGTGCATGGTCAGCGCACGAAGCGCGGCCATGGCCTTCAACCGCATCGCCGACCGGGACGTCGACGCTGTTAACCCGCGCACGAAGATGCGCGCCCTGCCCGCGGGGATCCTCAGCCTGCGGCATGCCAACCTCTTCTTCTATGCGTCGTGCATCGTTTTCTTCGTCGGTGCGGCCCTGTTGAATGGAACCACGCTCGCGTTGAGCCCGGTCGCGCTTTTCACTATCCTTTTCTACTCTCGCACGAAGCGTTTCACGCCGTACTGTCACTTTGTCCTCGGCGTCTCGCTAGGAATCTCCCCTGCGGCGGCTTGGGCGGCGGTCACGGCTCGATTGGACTGGCCCGTGCTTCTAGTATCGCTGGGCGTGCTCTTCTGGACCGCGGGCTTCGACATCATCTACAGTCTGCAGGACGAAGAGTTCGACAAGGCGAACGGCCTGAGGTCTCTTCCGGCTGAGTACGGCAAAGGGACCGCGCTCAATGTAAGCAGAGGCTGCCATGCCGTGGCGGTCGTTTGCCTCGCACTCGCGTGCTGGGTGCTTGGCGTCGGCGCGTTCGCGTGGGTCGGTGTTTTGGTTGCCGCCGCAGTGCTGGCCTATGAACAGTCCCTCGTCAAGCCGAACGACCTCTCTCGCGTCGACATGGCGTTCTTCACCCTTAACGGGTTCGTCTCCTTGGGGTTCTTCGTTTTTGTGTTGCTGGACGTGCTGCTGTGAACGTCGCGGTGGTCGGAGCAGGGATCGCTGGATTGCGCACGGCCCAACTGTTGGAACGCCTGGGGGTCGAAGTCACCGTGTTCGAGGCGAGCGGACGCCTTGGTGGCCGACTTTGGACGACGAAGGTCGGCGACCAAACGTTTGAGGCCGGGGGCGAATGGATCGATGCGGAGCACGCACGCGTCCTTGGACTGCTCGCAGAGTTCGGCTTGAATCCAGTGCCCTCAGACCCTCGACCACGAAGGTTCTTCTTCAAGGGACGCTTTGTCGAGGAGCCCGAAGTTGAGATTCGAGGAAGCGGAGCCAGCCTCGGACAACTTCTCGACCAATCGGCGAGCGATGATACGGAGCGCGCCTATTTGGAGGCCGTCGCACTCTCGGACGAGGGCACGGACTCCGACCAGGTCGACGCAGGAGAGTGGAGGCGGTTCAACGCCAACTATGCCGCGCGGGAAGGGAGCCAGGGCATGAGCGCGTACAGGTTTCCGATCGAAACGAGCGAGTTGTGCAGGCGCATCGCAGGCACGCTGCGAGGCGAAGTCCACTTGCACACGGAACTTGTCGCGGTGAAGGACTACTTTGGGGCTCAACTCAAGTTTGTCGGTGGGACGAAGGAGACACACGACGAAGTCGTGCTCGCCGTTCCCCCAACCTGTCTCAACAGGGTCGATCTTAGGGGTGAGCGGCCTTCGGACGGCATAGAGATGACTCCGACGGCTAAGGTAGCCCTCCTCTTCGATGAAAAGTTCTGGGAGAAGGAGGACTGGGGCGGCAGCCTGATGAGCGATCTGCCGGTCCAGCAGTTCTGGCCTAGTGGGAGCGCCCTCGTTTGCTATGTGAACGGGCGCGCCGTTGAGAGTCTTGCAGCAAGTGGCGATCCTGTCAGGACGGCGTTGGACGCCATCACTATCGCAGCGCCGCGAGCAAGAATGCACTTCGTTGAAGGTCGCATCGTAGATTGGAGGCGCGAGCCGTTTGCGAACGGTGGATTCCCATTCGTCCCGATGGGTGCGTCGCGACGCTCGCTGCCTGTACGTGGCCCGATCCGATACGCGGGCGACTGGACGGCGAACTGGCTAGGTTTCATCGAAGGAGCATTGGAGAGCGCGGAGCGCGTCGTGGAGGAGTTCAAGATTGAGCACAGTCTTTCGTAATGGCAGGACGCTCGCGGGAGAGCCGCTCGCGTTTGCGGTGGAGCAGGGCCGGTTTGTCGAGGTCGGTGGTGACATCGACGTCCCGAACGCGCACGACCTTCGAGGTGCGACTGTGCTCCCGGGATTTGTCGACGCGCACTGCCATATCATGCCTACCGGATTTGATCTGTCTCGCCTGCACTTAGGAATATGCGAAACCCACGAGCAAGTCCTCGAGGCAGTCCGGGACAGGCTGCAGGAGACGCCGGACGGCGACTGGCTGCTGGCCGTCCACTATGACCAGAACAAGTTCCCGGGACTCGCCCACCTGCATCGAGACCAGTTAGACGCAGTCAGCAGCCGCGTGCCGATCCTCCTTCGGCACACCAACGGTCATGCGAGCGTCGTCAATTCCGCTGCGCTGCTGGCGGCTGGCATCGATGAGTCTACGCCCGACCCGAAGGGTGGCTCATACGTCCGCGACCCGTCTGGCCGGCTCACTGGCGTCCTCCTAGAGCGGGCGCACGAGCACGTGACCGACTTTGCTCCGGTGCCCACGTTGGAACAAAGGATCCAGGCCGTCATGCTTGCTAGCGATGCTATGTCGATGCACGGGATCACGTGTGCGAGCGACATGATGACTGGCTATTCCGATCTGCTTGAGGAGATGGAAGCCTATCGACTGGCCAGCGAGCGCGGCGCCAAGACGCGGTTCAGGCTGTATCTCCAATGGTCGCCGTTGTTCGGGCTTAGAGCCGTGTCGGAGGGCGAACGACTTTCGATCACGGACACGATGGACCCCGAACGGTGCAGGGTCGCAGGGGCAAAGATCTTCGCCGACGGGGCGATCAGTGCGGGAACGGCCGCAATCTACGCCGAGTACGCTTCCGGCGGCAGTGGCAGTCTGATCTACGATCCTGTGCGCCTCAAGGAGATGGTTAGGATCGCCCACGACGCCGGTTGGCCGATTGCTGTCCACAGTATCGGAGACCGCTCGACCGACTTGGTGCTGGAGGCCTTCGAGGCGACTGGCGACCCGTCGAGACACCGGTTGGAACACGCTATGGTCGCGAGCGACGAGCAGATCGCACGGATCAAGAAGGCAGACGTGCGCGTCACCATGCAACCGGAATTCCTCATGCGATTGGGCCACGCCTACCGACGCCAGCTGCCGCCGGACGTGTTTCCACGACTCAAGCGTGCAAGATCGTTTCTCGACGCAGGAGTGCGGCTGAGTTTCAACTCTGACAGACCGATCGTGCCAGGTGATCCTTGGGACGGAATCCTGACCGCATCGACCAGGCCAGACGGCTTTGACCAGAGCGAGAACGTGAGCCTGGCTGAGGCGATCGATCTCTACACAAGGGCTGGCGCGGAAGCGAACGACGACCAAGGGTCGATGGGTGAGATCGAAGAGGGCCAACTTGCGGACTTCCAGGTCTACGAGACCGAGATCGGCACGCGACACAAGCCCGCCCCAGACGAGGTCTTCCTAGGTGGGGAGCCTGTGTATCGCAAAGGGTCCTAGTCGACGGAACACACGGATAGGCTCAGGCGTTCAAAGATATGACGCAAATCCTCCTCCCAACGAGGAACGAGACAAGCGAAAGCTTGGCTCACTCTATCCAACCCCCGCCTCTTCCCAGCGGGGGTCTTTTTCTTATCGAGCCTTGAGTCCGGCCAGCGGCTCCTCGAACTGCACGCGCAGCTTGTATCCCTGATGGATACCGAAAGCGGCCTGCGTCGAGTCGAGCGCCCAGCCGTGCGCGTCTAGCCCGCTCTCGGGCAGGACGACCCGTACACGGTCGCCTGGGGCGTGCCGCCTCTTCGTGACGACGCACATCCCGGCAGCGGAAAGATCGACGAGTGAACCAAGCTCACCATCGACGAGCACGTCTTCGCCGGTGTATTGCTCGCTCCTTCGTTCTGACCTCCGCTCCGTTCGCCTGACGGTCATGGGCGCTTTCATAGTGAGTTCGTGCTTGTCCGAGTCGCGTCCGGTGACGTGCGTGGTGAAACTGACGAGGCAATCGTCGCTGGCCACTTGAACGATCAGTTTCTCGCCAACCCTGATGGGCACAAACCGGTCAGCCTGGATCGGAGAGGTCACGACCAAATCCTCGCCCCGTTGCTCCATAAAGTGGCAGAGATACGCGCCGCCTGGGCCGACGAGGCGCAAGGAGGCCCCCTTCGGGATTTCGAACCTGTGCTTCTTCGAGGAGAGCAGCGTCATGACCCCGTATGAAACGAGGATAGAGCCGCCAAACAAGAGGACTGCGGAAAGGACGACCTTCACGGTTTCAAGCATTGCGAACCTCCGGCGGCGGTTAGTTGGCCGCGGTCTTCGGCCCGTATGTTCGCTCGATTCGGTACGTCTCCCGGACTCGTGGAAGCAGTTTCAGCGCCTCTCCCAGGCTGAGCGCGGCTTCCAGGTCTGCGTCGACGCTCTTCGTCTTGGCGAACTCTAGGGTCTCGACCGCTGTTTGGGCGAGCAACTTGTATGCCAGGTCGCGCCCCTCGTGAGATTCCTTGTGCCGTGCGGGCACCCGTACCCTTACCATGAACTCGACCAGGGCGGTCATTCGCTGGTGAACGGCGGCGGCCGAAGGCACCATGTCTGGTCCGTTCTCGAGCCGAACGCCTTGCGAGACGCTTCGGAGCAGCCCTATCAGTTTGTCCACCTCCACGTCAAGTTGGTCCATCGTCCGCCTGTAGCCTTCGATCGGGAGAGGATCGCGCCCTTGGGCGCTCTCGAGGTCGTTCACGGCGCCCGTCGCGTCGCCAAGGATCACCCTGGCGACGGCGCGGCCAAGGTGCGCACGCGCAGTCGGCGAGGCGAGGAGCGCCTCGTCGTAATACTCGACGGCCTTTGCCACGTCGCCTTTGAGCATCCAGAGATCGCCCTGGACGACGGTGAGGTCTGCGGGGGGGGTGCCTCGCGCCATGGCCTCATTGCAGGCGTTGAGGGCTTTGTCTGGCTCGCCCGCCTGCACCCAGGCGTCTGCGGCGGTCTTCCACATCTGGGCCGGTTTGTCCGTCAAGTTGGCGGCGCGCTCGGTCTCGTCGGCCGCGATTCTTGCGTGGCCCCTCAGGATGAGGAGTTCGGCGTGCTTGATCCGCACCTCGGAAGCGAAGGGCGCGGTGTCGATCGCATCGCGAAGAACAAGAATCGCTTCGTCGACGTGCCCGTCGGCGGTAAGGAGCCTGGCCTGTTCCAACGCTTTGGCGACTTCTGGGCCGGTGTCGACGACATTGGTACCTGGATTGAATCCCAGCCCAGGGTCCGGATCGACCGGAAAGGTGCGCCGCTGGGGCTGGAGGTCCTTGAACGGGCCTTCGGCGAGGATGCGCGTCCAAGTCCGCGCGAGCGTGTCCGCCGTGCTGACCCAGTCGGGCTGGCCGTTCACGAGCACAGTCATGGTGCTCAAGGAGCCGTCCTCCATGAGTTCGCTGTACTTCTCGCGGATCTCTTTGGTCTTGTCCTCGTCTACTCGCCCGTTTTCGATGACTACCAAGCGTGGACGGCCGCGGTCGTTCTGTCGGACCATGGACCACATCGGTCGGGATGAGTTGCCCGAATAGAGCGTGGCTTGAGGCACGACTTGTCCGTTCAAAGCGATGGCCTCGACGATAAGCACGTAGGCGACCTTGAGGCGGCCCGCATAGTCGCGGATCGTTCGGTCGTCGGGGTTCTCGACGTATCTCGGGAGTTTGCCGTCGTCCACGTAAGCCCGGAAGACCGGGTCGAGCATCGACCACAGGATGGGTGCCACCCGACCCTCGATGTCGAGTTCCTCGGTGAGCCGCATCGCGACTGGCACGTTGAAGTCGCCGTCCTTGGTGGAGAGGCGCTGGACGACCAAGACCTCAGGTGCAGCGAACGCGGCCGCGCTAGCGGCCAGGAAGAGAAGCGCGGCGCCAGGCCGCCACATCAGTTGCCTCTAAGCAGTTTGAGTGCTTGGCGGCACGCATCGATCTGGGTCTGGACCCTCACGTCGTTCTGGTCAAGCCTTTCAAACGCTTGGATCGCGCGCTCATACGCTTTGATCGCGTCGGCCTTGCGGCCGAGTTTCTCGTAGCACTGGGCTAGCCTCTGGTTCGTGCTCGCCGGGCTCGCACCGAGAGCGAGTGCCTTTTCATAGGCGTCTGCAGCCTTGGCCCAGTTACCCATGATCTGCTGTTCGCGAGCAACGCGGATGAGCGTGTCGATCTGGGCACCACGGTCTTCGGCCGTTACGTTGTTGCCGCCGGTGCCGTTGTTCTGGCTCGGACGAACGTCGACGATCATTCCACGGTCTCCGCCCTGGTTGTTCGGGAGGACCGGCGGATCAGGGTCGTTGTTGCCCTGGGAGTTTGCTCCTTGAGGAACCAAGCCTGGCCCCACGTTCGGTCGGACAGGACCGACTTGGTCAGGCTCGACACGTGGCGGGTTGGCGGGATCGTACGTTTCGCCAGGGACGCGCGGGAGCGTTCCTCCGTTCAAACCAGGCGTTGTTCCGCGAGGAACGAGCGGCGTAGTCGAGTTGACGATGTCTTCCAGCCCTTCAAGGTCAGGGTTCTGAGGGCCCGACTGAAGGTTCGGAGCATAGCCCGACGCACCGCCGGAAGGGACAGGAGGAACCGGGAGGAACGGCGAGGACTGGTGTTCGGCAGAAGTCACCGTGCTTGCTAAGGGCTGTTGTTCTTCACCTTGGGTCGCCAAGATCAACGCGCTGCCCGAAGAGACGAGCAAGACCATGGCGGCAAGGGCTGCGGCAAAGGCCGTCCGACGGCGGGGTGTCGCTGGGCCGATCTCGATGTCACCGCTGGAAACGATCTTTTCGAGCCGCGCGACTCGGATGCGGTCAAGTTGCGAATCTGGATCGACGGTCAAGATATCGCGGTAGCAGCCGAGCGCCTGGGCGTACTCGCCTAGCCTCTCGTGGCAGTCACCCTTGATGGCGAGGGCTTCGACGCAGAACGGGTCGGTCTCGAGGATCGCGTCTGCGATCATCGCGGCTTCGTCGTAGCGCGACTCGGCGAAGAGTCGTTGGGCGTCCTGGACCATCTTCTGATCCTCTTCGCTTCGGGAAGCCTGGGGGGTCGGGGCGATCGTCGCCCCGCACTCACGGCAGAACCTGCTGTCCGCCATGTTCGCTACGCCACACTTTTCACACGCAATCATGCCCACGAGGCCACCTAGGGACTGGCACGAATTGTACCAGCCGTACCTTGGATGGACGTGTCGGAGGCGAGGGGGAGTTCGGTGAGCCTGTTAAGCCGGGTCTTTCCCTAGGCCAGTCCGGTTCAAATGAGCCTGTCATAATCGCGGTGTGAGCACCGTTTCCCTCAAGACTCCCCTTTACGACGCGCACGTTCGGTCAGGAGGGCGCATGGTCGAGTTTGCCGGTTACGACATGCCCGTCCAATACACAAGCGTCATCGCGGAGTCGAAAGCCGTGAGAGAGGGAGCAGGGATGTTCGACGTCAGCCATATGGCGCGACTGAAGTTCACAGGTGAGCGGGTGCTCGAGTATTTAGAGTTCGTCACCGCGAACGACGTCGCCTCCTTGAGCGACCTGCAGGGGCAGTACTCGATGCTCCCGAACGAGAACGGTGGCCTCGTCGACGACATCATCGTCTACCGGATCAACGAGGGCGAGTACCGGATGGTCGTCAATGCGGCCAACCACGCTAAAGACGTCGCCCACTTGAAGCGGCACAACACTCATGGCGTCGAGATGTCCGACTACACCGATCAGACCGCAATGATCGCCGTCCAGGGTCCAAAGGCCGCTCAGATCGTTGCCGGGCTATCCGACAAGCCAGAAGAACTGAAGGCGGTGCCGTTCTTCTCGGTCGTCCTCTGCAACGTGGCAGGCGTAGAGGCCTTTGCAGCGAGGAGCGGATACACCGGGGAGGACGGCTACGAACTGATCTGCCCAGCCGAGAGGGCCGAAGACCTTTGGAACGCCCTCCATGGGGCCGGAGTCGAGCCGTGCGGTCTGGGCGCGAGAGACGTCCTGCGACTGGAGGCCGGCCTACCCCTGTATGGGCACGAACTGAACGATGAATTGAATCCGATGGCAGCCCAACTCGGCTGGGCGATCGGCAAAGAGAAGTCCTTTCTGGGAAGCGGCCCGATCAACCGGGCTCGGGAAGAAGGCACACCGACCAAACTCCGCGGGATAAGGCTTCAAGGGAAACGGCTCCCTATGCCTGGCATGAAGGTCGTCGTCGACGGAAGGGAAGTGGGCGAAGTGTGCAGCGGCATCTATTCCCCGACCTTGGAGTGCGGACTCGCTTTCGCCTACCTCGATTCTGCGGTCAAGTTGAACGTGCCGTGTTTCCTGGACATGCGTGGCAAGTTGGAGCCCGGAACGGTCGTGGGCAAGCGGTTCCTCAAAGGGTCCTAACCGTGTTAATCTGAGGTTAGGGACAATCCAGCCGATATAGAGTCTTGTAGGGCCATGAATCCGCTGACGATCGACTGCCCAGTCCTCGGGCTGGACACTGCGTTTCCAGATACGCTGTACATCCTCAAGCATGAGCCGAGCGGCAAGTTTGGGTGCTACAGCCACGATGGCGTCCACGGCCTGGCCTGCTTCTCGACGGAGATCGGAGCCTGCGAGTTCGGCTCGTATATCGAACTCCCAGGAATGTTGGCCATCGAGGTCTCCTTCGACGAGGCGCGCCGTGTAGCGCAGGAGCGGCCCCTCCCCATCGTCTCGATCATGCTACTCGACGACATGGACTCTCCTGAGATCCACTACGTCCGGTAACTCAGCCGCTCTTCACTAGCGTCGTAGGGAGTAGTGGTCTCACTCCTTTTCGCATCTTCCATCCAAAGCGGCGCGCCTTCCATTCGCGACACACAGGCGTGGCGCAATTATGCGAAAGTCGTCTCAACTTCTGTTACGATAGAGGTCAAGTACACAGTCTTTGTCGACGACAAGAAGACGGAAACCTGTACCATTCGCGCAGCCGGGCCGGACGCTGTTTCGTGGGTCAATCCTGGTAAGACACGCGTGATCTGGAACGCAGGTGTCGGTCTCTGGATCAACGACACGATGAAGGTGTTCCTGTTCTTCTTCAAGAAGTCAGACTTTCTCGCTAGTTGTCCGATCACCATTCCTGACGTCATTCCTGCGCCTGGTCGATTCGTTAACAGCCTGGAAGCCTCCACGATCATCGAAGGTGGCCGCGAACTTGATACGGTCAGATTTGGCGACCAAGGAGTCGATACGATTGACTTCTCTAAATGGGCCTTTGACAAGAAGACGCATCTGCCCATTTGGATCATGCGTAGTTGGGGCGGTTTGTGGAACCGCGGCGAGGGGAACATCCGATACCAGATCGACAGTTTCGATCTCTTCGCTAGGTTCGACGAGCGCGTTTTCGCCTTGGAGCCTCCCCAGGGCTATCACCAATTGGGCGAACTATGACTAGGCTTGTTCTAGCGCTTGTGGAATAATGGAACCGCTGAGGAGCGCTGCGACCCGAAAGGGGCCAGGCTCAGCAAAAACCAACGGCGCTCGTGAACACAGGTTCACGGGTGCTTTTCAGTTTTGGCCCCCGTGACCGCAGGAAAACGAGAAATGAGTACGGTCATGAACAAACAGGACTTCGTCGTCGCGGACCTTGGGCTTGCCGAGTGGGGCCGCAAAGAGATAGCCATCGCCCGGTCTGATGGCCATCCGAGAAGAGTACGCCAAGGCCAAGCCGCTTCTGGGAGCACGGATCGCGGGCTCGCTGCACATGACGATCCAGACCGCGGTGCTGATCGAGTCGCTGAAGGCTCTCGGGGCAGACGTGCGCTGGGCGTCGTGCAACATCTATTCGACGCAAGACCACGCCGCCGCCGCGATCGCCCAGGGTGGCACACCCGTCTTCGCCACCAAAGGCGAATCGCTCGACGAGTATTGGGAGTACACGCACCGCATCTTCGAGTGGAGCGACGGCGGAACTCCGAACCTCATCCTCGACGACGGTGGTGATGCGACCCTGCTCGTGCTTCTAGGCAGCCGCGCTGAAGAGGACGCTAGCGTGATCTCTAGCCCGACCAACGAGGAAGAGACCGCCCTCTTCGCAAGCATCAAGCGAAAACTGGCGCAAGATCCGACGTTCTACAGCAAGATCAAGGCGAACCTCAAGGTCGTCAGCGAGGAGACCAACACAGGCGTCCACCGCCTTTACGAAATGCAGATGAAGGGCACGCTTCCGTTCCCGGCGATCA
>CAZGXW010000032.1:0-28662 GCA_964529975.1 uncultured Fimbriimonadaceae bacterium | reverse complement strand
CCATTCCCCTTCGATGGCTTCGGCGATCCATTGGAGGGCCTTATCGGGGTCGGCGTCGTCGAGGTGGACGATAAGGATGTCGACGGCCAAGTTCTCGTCTGCGACGAGGTTGCGGCCCAGTTCTTTGCCAAGCGCCTCGACGATGACCGGCACAGGAGCAGGCGGATGGTCGAAGTCGAACGTGGACTCGGCTTTGCCGAACGCGACCGCCAATGAGAGCGCGAGTAGCATGGTTCCCCTCTCGCATCAATTATAACCTGGAACCTGGCGGAAACCAGTTAGCGCGTCGGTCGTGGTGCGCGGGCGTCGGGTATCGTGGTCGGCTCGCCAGGCTCGGGGGTGGTCGTTTCGATCGGGGCCGGAGCCTCGATTGCTGGCTGCTCGACTGTCGTCGAACTGAACATAAAGACTGAGATTACGGCCAGGAACATGACTGCTCCGAATAACACGGCCAAGGCGATGGCCCATGCGTTGCGGTTCGACCGTGCGACAACGGCCTGCGCCTCGCCGATCGTGATCGGTTGGGCGACATGGGCGGGCGGCGGAACCGAGTCTCGCCGAACCTGGGCTAGCAAGCCGGCGATCCGGTCGGCGGGCACTCCCAGTCCTTCGGCGAGGTCAGCGACCGTCGGGTTGGTGGCTTGTGCCTCCATCTCCTGTTGGCGCATCTCCTCTTCGTCGCGGAACCGCCGCAGGACCTCTTCGGCCTCTGCGGGAGTCATTCGCTCCGCCTGCTCGGTGCGCAATTGCTCCATAGCCATCTCAGTGTACGTCAGCCAATCGACCGGCGGATGACCACAGACCCTGACTGTGGGACGCCGTCGCGCGCGCGACGTAGTTCGCGCTCGAACTCCAGACGCCACTCTGCGGGCAATTGGTCGAACCTCAGGTTGGCCCTGCCAGAGTTTGTTGTGACACAGACGTCCTCCGAACTCACGACGCCGACCGGAGTAAGCACGCTGACAACGACCTTGGTCCCCGCTTCTACGCGAAACCGGGCGGTTTGGAGCCTCCTTCTGCCTTCGCCTGCCTTTTCGTCCTCCCAATATTTGTAGGCATCGGCGAGGTCTTCCGCCGTGACCTGCCCGGCCTCTTCCTCTCCTTCCGAAGCCATGAACACGATGGTCGCGTTTTCTGCCCGAATGTTGGCCTGCAGTTTGTCGAAGACCCCTGGGGCAATATCGGCAAAGATCAAGTCTTGAAGCGCTGAATGCGACTCCTCTTCGTCGTCCAGGCCGTCGATGAGCGACGTGAACGTCCCGTAGTTCACACCGTCCTCGATCAGTTGGTGTCGGAACAGGGCCGCTGTCGCGCTAACGGGGAGATTGACCCCTTGCCGGGTGCCTGCTTGGAGTTTCTGCGACCCAGTCAGAGACTGCCATGCGACGAGGACGTAGGGCGCGCCGCGCCAAACCATCTCTTCGTCGTCATGGACGACAAGCGCGATTTCGGCCATTGTGGTCCCGCCCGGAAAACTAGGTGGTCGAAAGAGCGACGGAAGGCGCGAGACGTCGATGTTTGGGTGCCCTCGGTTTGCGCGCACGTACTCTCCAATCGCCTTCCTGGGCAAGACAGTCTGCAGGCCGTAGGGACGCTCAGGACTTACCGCCAGGACGCCCGCCGAGGTCTTCGCAAAACTGTGGTAGCCGTCCAGCCATATCAGGGCTGAAACGAGGTTGATGCTCTCTTTGTCTTCGCCGTCCTGTTCCAAGAACAGGAGCCCAAGTTCTTCCGACATGTCGTCGCTGAGCCTTGCGGCGACCGGAACGCCCTGGGAATCGGCGAACGCGAACAAGGCGTCGGTGACGTCGAGGCTGAACAAGTCCTTTTCAGGAAAGGCCGCCAAGAAGTCGAGGAACGGGGCAGACGATTGCTCTGTCGACTCCTCCACGAACAGCGACATGAGCGAGGCCTTGACCTGCATCGACTCCTTCGAGAACGTCAGTGTCTGGTCCTTGATTCCGCGGAGGAGCGGGCTCGACTCGGAGTCATAACACTCGATCGTGTCGTAGTGACTCACGACTTCGTTGCCGTCCTTGTCAAGGCCCGTGAGAGTCAGTTCCACGTAGTCGATGTAGGTTGCAACCTGCAACACGGCGCGTTCGGCCTTGCCGACCCCTATGTAGCGCAAGAACTCCTCGGCTGTGTAACCCATGCCGGGGCTTGAGAGCCGGTCCCATGCGCCCACGCGGCGGAACTCCTTCTCGACTCTGGCGAACTCGTCGCTCATGCGCTTGATCGTCGACTGGAGAGCATCGAGCCTCCTCGTCCCGCCAACGCCGTCGGACGAGTAGGTCACGCGGCGACCAACCGGTAGAGACGCGAGATAGTCGGGGCCCAGGGAGGACCAACACTCGAGCAACGCCTGCGTTCCGTCGAGGACGTCATTGTCGAACATGAGGTCGATGACGTCGTCGTCGAAGGCGACTTTGACCTTGAGGGCAAGTTCTTCGAGCGCCCTGGAGTCCATTGGCGGGCGCGGGGCAAGTTGGGACATCTCCTTTCGGAGGTGCTGCTTCCTCTGTTCGACGAACCGGGCGTCTTCACCGCGTGTCTGCTCGCTCGTTCTAAAGAGCAGCCAACCGTCGTCCGTCTCTTTCCAGGACGCATCTAGGGCTGGGCCACTTAATGCCCGGAACTCTTCGAAGGTCACGTTTTTGACGCTAAAGACCAGGGGCACGTCGGCCAGGGACTGGTCGGTCGTGATCTTGACCCCGAACTGCTCGCCTAGCCTTCGGACCATGACCTCGCCGACGGCTGCGCGTTGGCGCACGTCGACCTTCGCCGGACTCTGGACAAGGCAACTGAGGAAGGTAGCGGCGAGCATTGAAGTGGTGCAACCATTGTACGTGCCCCATGGGGTTGGGCTGCACGGAATTGGAGCCTTCGCTGGCCCGTTCCGGGACAATTGCCGATGGTAACCTTCCCGTTGCCGCCATGGACAGCTTTGGAGCCAAGACCACACTCGAACTCGCAGGCAAGAACTACGACGTCTGGTCGTTCCAAAGGCTGAAGGAGGCAGGCCACGACCTCGACCGTCTGCCGTTCTCGCTGAAGATCCTGCTTGAGAACCTGCTGCGGCTCGAGGACGGCGTCAAGGTCAGCAAGAAGGACATCGACGCCCTGCTTGCCTGGAACCCGACGGCCGAGCCCGATGCTGAGATCAGTTTCACCCCGGCGCGAGTGCTGCTCCAAGACTTCACCGGTGTGCCCTGTGTCGTCGATTTGGCTTCGATGCGAGACGCGATGGCTAGGCTGGGCGGCGACCCAAAGAAGATCAACCCCCTACAGCCGGTCGAACTGGTCATCGACCACTCTGTGCAGGTCGATGCCTATGGCAGCGACGCTGCCCTCCAGATCAACCTCGATATGGAGTTCGAGCGCAACCAAGAGCGCTACCAGTTCCTCAAGTGGGGCCAAGGCGCGTTCGACAACTTCAAGGTCGTGCCGCCCAACACCGGCATCTGTCACCAGGTCAACTTGGAGTACTTGGCGCGCGTTGTCTTCCGCGACTCCGCTGCGTACTTCGACACGCTTGTGGGCACGGACAGCCACACCACGATGATCAACGGACTTGGTGTGCTTGGCTGGGGTGTTGGCGGTATCGAGGCAGAAGCAGCGATGCTCGGCCAGCCGGTCTCGATGTTGATCCCGCAGGTCGTGGGCTTCCGCATCTCGGGCAAGTTGCGCGAAGGGACGACGGCGACCGACTTGGTCCTTACCGTGACGGAGATGCTCCGCAAGCACGGTGTCGTCGGCAAGTTCGTGGAGTTCTTCGGCCCAGGGATCGGCAACATGCCGCTCGCTGACCGTGCAACGATCGCGAACATGGCGCCAGAGTACGGCGCGACGTGCGGGATCTTCCCCATAGACGACGAGACGCTCGCCTACCTGCGCCGCAGCGGGCGACCCGAAGACCAAGTGCTAGCGGTCGAGCAGTATGCCAAGCACCAAGACGTGTTCCATACGGCGGATTCGCCTGAAGCGACCTACACAAGCGTGCTTTCCCTCGACCTGGCCGAAGTCGAGCCGAGCGTCGCCGGGCCAAAGCGCCCTCAAGACCGCGCACCGCTCAGCAAGGCGCGAGATTCGTTCTTTGCTTCGTTTCCCGATGCCAAGCCGGGATCGGAAGGCGGTGGCACGGCTGTCCTGCAGAGAACTGCGACTGACACGCTCACACACGGCAGCGTCGTTATCGCCGCCATCACGTCGTGCACGAACACAAGCAACCCGAGCGTGATGGTCGCGGCGGCCCTCGTAGCCCGCAAGGCTCGCGCGCTCGGCCTCAAGCCGAAGCCTTGGGTCAAGACTTCGCTCGCCCCTGGCTCGCGCGTCGTGACGCACTACCTCGAAGCCAGCGGACTTCTCGAAGATCTCGATGCGATCGGATACAACGTCGTGGGCTATGGGTGCACTACTTGCATCGGCAATAGTGGACCGTTGCCCGAGGAGGTCGGTTCTGTCGTGCGCGAAAAGAACCTGACCGTAGTCAGCGCGCTCAGCGGGAATCGAAACTTCGAAGGGCGCATCAGCCCGGACGTGAAGGCGAACTACCTCATGTCTCCTCCGCTGGTCGTTGCGTACGCGCTCGCCGGGACGATCGACATCGATATCGCGAACGACGTTATTGGCACGGGCAAGGACGGGCAAGAGGTCAGGCTCAAAGACCTTTGGCCGACGCAAAAGGAGATCGCCGACGTTATCGAGAGGCACATCACGCGGGAGATGTTTACCAAGTCGTACGCAAGCGTCTTCGACGGTGACGAGAAATGGAAGTCCATCCCGGTCTCGGGTGGCGAGAGGTACGCGTGGGATGCAGAGTCCACCTATGTGAAGGAGGCACCCTACTTTGATGGCATGTCGCCAGACGCTGCGACCTACTTTGAGGATCTGACCGGGCTGACGTGCCTTGCCGTGCTAGGTGACTCGGTCACGACCGACCACATTTCTCCTGCCGGCTCGATCAAACTGGATTCCCCGGCCGGAAAGTACCTGACAGAGCACGAAGTGCGCCCCCATCTCTTCAACTCGTACGGCGCACGTCGCGGCAACCACGAAGTGATGATCCGCGGAACGTTCGCCAACGTGCGGCTTCGCAACCAGTTGGCCCCCGGCACAGAGGGAGGCTTTACCACCTGCCCGCCAGGCGGTGAGGTCACGACGATCTTCGATGCTTCGAACACCTATCTTGCCAAGGGCAAGGGGCTCTGCGTGATTGCCGGCAAGGAGTATGGAACGGGCTCGAGTCGGGACTGGGCGGCAAAAGGCACCAACCTCCTAGGCGTCAAGACAGTGATCGCCGAGAGTTTCGAGCGCATCCATCGTTCGAACCTCGTCGGCATGGGGGTGCTTCCCCTCCAGTTCGTCGACGGCCAGTCTGTCGCATCGTTGGGTCTGACAGGTCATGAGGAGTTCTCCGTCATCGGACTGGGCGACGCTCTAATGAACGGCTTTTCGGCGGACCGCCGACTCACGGTCCGCGCGACCGACGACCGTGGCGAGACGAAGAAGTTCGATGCGCTCGTGCGCATCGACACACCGATGGAAGTCGAGTACTACAAGAACGGCGGGATCCTGCAGTACGTCCTCAGGCAACTGCTCAGGTCTTGACGTTCAGTTTTGCCTGATCGACCTGTGCCGTCGCGCTCTCGCGCAGACGTCGCGACCACTCGTCCCTGTGCTGCAAAACGCTCATGATCGTCGGGACGACTCGATCTAAAGTCGTGAAGTCGCAAAGCAACTGCTCCGCCCCCAGCATCTGCATGAGGCCCGACATCTTGTGCGTATTGCTTGGCACGGCGACAAACGGCGTACCGACGAGCGCGGCAAGAATCGTGGGATGGAAGCGGCCACCGACGAGTATCTCTGCCTGGGACTGGATCGTAGTCAACTGCGCGAATGTCGCCTCGTGGTTGCTCACGGTCGGCAAGTCGCCGAGCAAGCGCGCGTTGTCGGCGTCCCGCCTGTCCGAGAAGGTGTAGAGCACGTCCAACCCTTGATCCTTCAGGGACTGCAAGACCTCACGTTGATGGCCAAGCGGCCACTTATGGATGGACGCCGAACCGGTCATGACTGCAAACGGGCGGCGGACCCCCGCACGATCAAGGATCTCGCGCGTCTCATCTTCGGGAGCAGGCTGTGTGAGGAAGGCGCAGTCCGCAGCCTGCGTGGCCGCGATCCCAACGGCCCTCATCTCTTCGAAAGACACTGGCTCTCGCGCAGCAACGTGCTCCGCCGCAATGAAAAACGCCCGGAAGAGAGGCTCGGTCTCGTCTCCGCGACACTTGAGGGAGCAGTTCACGACCCAGAGCGGCTTAGCGTGTCTGCGAACGAGCGCCGTGGTGGCACAGATCCAGCGAATGGCTTGCGGCTGTGGATGAAGCGTGCCCTCCCCGTTCACGACGACCAGGTCCGCCCACTTGACCTCCCGTTCCCAACTCGAGGCCAAGGCGCCTAGCGCCCAGTTCGACGGACTTTCGCCGATGAGCCCCGGAGCGAGCGTCGTCGCGAGCCACCTCTTGATCTGTCCCTTCGGCCTACACTTCGATCGAGGGACCCCGCGAACTTCCGCTCCTGGAAACCTTTCGACCAAGAGTCCGACCAGGGCGTTGGTCGTGGCCTGACTCCCCCAGTTGTCGTCGCCGCGATTGTCCATCAAGAGCAGGATTCGCGCGACGCCCATCGGGCCGAGTCTACATCAAGCGTCCGCAGGTATATTCCGCCGCGTGCCGCTCAAGCGATCCTTCGTCGCCGTCGTGTTTCTCGCTTTATCAACTCTGTCCATCGCTCAAGACGGGCTTTGGCGTGTTTCGGCGAGCCCGTTGTGGGGGCAGGACTGGCTAGGGAGCGAGGACACGCGGCGTGGTGCTATGTACTCGGTCTCGTACGCGAGACAAGAGCCACGCTTGCACTTCTGGGGCTACGACGCAGAACTCGACATCGAGGCCTACTACATGTTCACCAAGGGTGGCGCCGACTTCCTCGCCGGTCCGAACTCCTCGCACCACTATGGAGTCTTGTTGATCGGCCGCTACTATCAGCGGTATTCAAAGTCAATGCGCGGCTTTCTTGAAGGGGGGTGGGGCTTGCAGTTCACCAACCGCCTGACCCACGACCTCGATGCCCGGTTGAACTCGACGCCAATGATCGGTGGAGGCGTGCTTTTTCCCTATCGCGGTGACGAAGTCATGGTTTCGCTTCGGTACTTCCACATCTCGAATGCAGGCACGGCTGGCGACAACGAGGGATTGAACTTCTTCCAACTCTCGGTAGGCTTGCGGTTCTAGCGGGTATCGTCGCGGCGTGCTGAAGAGCCTTCCCGCACGCGGAACGCTGCTCAATACTGCGACCGTCGCGGTTGGCTCACTCATCGGCCTAGCACTGGGTGGTGCTTTGCCCACAGAACTCAAGGCTGTTGCTCTGACCGGCATCGGGCTCGTTGTCGCGTGCATGGGCGTGAAGATGTTCCTGGAGTCGAAGAACATCCTCGTTCCTACGATCGCGGTGATTGCCGGCGGCTTGCTCGGCGCATGGATCGGCATCGATGACGGCTTGGCGACCATGGCCGAGTGGCTCCGCGTAAACCTCGGAGGCGGAGACACGTTCAACGAGGGGCTGATCACGGCGAGCGTAATCTTCTGTGTCGGCCCGCTCACGCTCCTGGGATGTATCAAGGACGGACTTGAGAGAGACATCCATCTCCTCGCGTTCAAATCGGTTTTAGACGGAGTCGGTGCAGTCTTCTTCGCCGCGACGCTCGGTGTCGGCGTGCTCGTCTCGGCTGTCGTTGTTCTACTCGTCCAGGGGTTGATCACAGCCATGGCACGGCCGCTGCGCGCCTTCGCCGAAAAGCCGTACCTCGCCAGCGAGGCGACTGCTGCTGGTGGCCCGATCATGGTCGCCATCGCCGTGACACTCCTCGGCCTGAGGAACGACATGAGGACGGAGATCTACCTGCCGGCACTGGTCATCGCTCCCTTGGTCGCCCCACTGTTCCAGGCACGTCGCGAAAGTGCAGAATAGGTGCATGAGCCGAATCCGCCCGACAGCGATTGCCGTGGCCCTTGCTTGCATCGCCCTTCCACAAGACCGATTGGCAGGGATGCTCGACACGAGCAAGACCGTCGCCAAGCGGAACGAGATCCAGGCCAAGTTGCAGTTCTTCCGGCCCCAAGTCCGCTGGACGAGCGGCACGACCGTGGCCTTTAGGCAAGGCGACACGTGGTTCGAGGTCGATGCCAAGACTGGTGGGCGGAGAGCGCTAGATGCGGCACCCAACGCCGTGAACTTGCCAACGACCCGCCCAACGTCGACGCCGAACCACCCAAACAGTCGCCGACAGAGACCCGAGCGAGGCAGACAGTTCACGGAGGAGTTCAGCCCTGACGGATCCAAGCGGGTGTTCTACCGCGATGGGAACTTGTGGCTGAGCGATGCCGACGGGTCGAACGAAAGCGCGATTACGACCGAGGGAGACGCCAGCAAGCGGATCAAGTACGGGAGCGCAAGTTGGGTGTATGGCGAGGAACTTGGCCAGAACTCGGCGATGGGCTGGTCGCCGGACGCCAAGTTCGTGTGGTTCTACCGGTTCGACGACAGCATGGTCAAGGACTACTACATCGCCATGGGACAGACGGGTGTCCAGACGATCCTCGACACCGAGGCATATCCCAAGGCAGGCACGCCCAACCCCGAATGCGACGTCTACGTCTACGAGTTCTCGACGAAAAAGCGCGTAAAGGTCAATGTGCGTCCGGGTGCTTTCGACGAGGCCGTCGGGCACTACGTCTATGGACTGTCTTGGTCTCCTGACGGGAAGGAGTTGTTGTTCCATAGGACGAACCGATGGCAGAACACGATGGAGTTCTGCGCGGCAGACCCGTCCACGGGCAACGTTCGCGTCATCGTGCGGGAAGAATGGCTGCCCTCGTGGACGGAGAACTCGCCGCAGCGCATCTACCTCGATAACCATGCCGACATCGAGAAGGCACCGCGTTTCAAGGGCAAGATGCTTTGGCGCAGTGCAAGGAACGGGTTTGACAACTACTACATCGTCGACCTCAAGTCGGGATCGACGCAAGCCGTAACGAAGGGTCAAGTCGAAGCACTGTCCATCGTCAGACTCGACCTTGAGAACGGATACTTGTACTACACCGCTGCAGGGCCGGAAAACCCCTATATGGTCCAGTTCCATCGGGTTCGGCTGGACGGTACGGGCGACGTCCGCTTGACCGATCCTTCGCTCAGTCACTCTGTCGACCTATCGTCCACTGGCGAGTACTTTGTCGATACCGCAGAGGCGGTCGACACCCCACCAACCACGACGCTGCGTGACATGACCGGAAAGGCCGTCGCGACGCTAGCAAGCAACAGCCTCGACGAAGCGAAGGGCCTTGGATTCAGAGCGACCCAGCGCATCGTCTTCACGGCCGCCGACGGCGCGACCAAGTGCTACGGATCGCTCCAGTTTCCAGCAGACTTCGACCCGGGCAAGAAGTACCCGGTGCTCATTGACATCTACGCGGGTCCTGAGTCAGGCGGGCACTCAGAGCGGTTCGCAAGTTTCGACCGAAAGACCGACTATGGCTTCATCCGTGCCTCGTTCGCCGGACGCGGGACAAGCGGTCGCGGCAAGGCGTTCATGGATGCGATGTACCTCAAGATGGGGACGACCGAGATCGACGACCACGCTGCCGCGGTCCGCGAGATTGGCAAACTGCCTTACGTCGATGCAAGCCGGATCGGAATCACCGGCACTTCTTACGGCGGCTACTCTTCGGCGTTGTGCCTCTTGAAGTATCCCGACCTCTTTGCCGCTGCGGTCTCGAACAGCAGCGTCACCGACTGGAAGCACTACGACACGATCTACACCGAGCGTTATATGCGAACGCCGCAGGCCAACCCAGACGGCTATCGAGCAGGTTCCGCGATGGTCTATGCGCGAAACCTGAAGGGATGGCTGTTGCTCTTTTACGGGACAAGCGACAACAACGTCCACCAGTCCAATTCGCACGAACTGATCCAGGCTCTCCAACGGGCTGGAAAGTACTTCGAGGTCCAAGTCGGTCCCGACCAAGGGCACACAGCCCTCAACTTCAATAGGACAATGGAGTTCTTTGTTGAGCGACTGGTCTTGACAGGGCCCAGAAAGTAGGTCACTGGAGCCGATTGCGCAGAGCATTGAGCGATGCGGTCTCGCTCCGAGCCCGCACGCCTTCTCTAGTGCCAGGGAACAAGCTTCGGGTGGCCTTTTCGCCGTCGGGGCCGGAAACGCCCACATAGACGAGTCCGACCGGCTTGTCGTCAGTGCCGCCGTCTGGCCCGGCGATGCCTGTAACCGACACAGCCCACGTGGCGGCGGTCCGTTCGCGGGCTCCGCGCGCCATCTCAAGCGCGCACTGCTCGCTCACGGCCCCGTGCACGCGCAGGGTTTCCTCTGAGACGCCCAGCATCGACTTCTTTAGTGCGTTGCTGTAGGAGATGGCGCCACCCAAGAAGACGTCTGAAGATCCTGCCACCGACGTCAGGCGCCGACCCAACCCGCCTCCCGTGCAACTCTCGGCGACGCCCAGCGTCTCGCCACGGCTGCGAAGCAGATCGAGCACAACCGACTCCAGAGTGTCATCGTCGGCGCCGTACACGACCGACCCGAGCCTCTCGCGGATCACCGACTCGACCGGCACGATCAACTGAGTGGCAGCGTCATCGTTCGTCGCCCTCGCCGTAATCCGCACGTGTACTTCTCCTGTCTTTGCATAAGGTGCGACCGTCGGCTCTGTGGAAGCCATGAGGTCGCTGAGGCGCTCTTCGACCAGGCTCTCGCCGACGCCGACGACCTTGAGCGTCCGCGAGACGAGAACGGAGGAAGACACGGACGCCAAGTAGTCGCTGACCGGTCCGTGCAACATGGGGACAAACTCGAGTCTTGGCCCCGGCATAGCGATCACGACCTTTCCATCCTTCGAACACAGCAAGCCAGGGGCCGTCCCGTTTGGGTTCGCGATCGCAGTGGCGCTCATGGGCCGCATTGCTTGGCGCGACTGGCTCTCGTTCACCCGAATGCCCCGCGTCTCTAGTTTTGCCTTGATCTCGGCGTCCAAGGCGGGATCGAACACCAATTGGTCTCTGAGTGCCGCCGCGATGCCGTCGCGAGTGATGTCGTCCTGGGTCGGGCCGAGCCCTCCGACAGTGAAAACGATATCGGACCTTGCAAGCGCGTGACGAAGGGCCTCGGAAAGGCGCTTCCAGTTGTCTCCAACCGTCTGCCTGTGAAAACAGTCAACGCCGAACCGGGCAAGAGTTTTGCCAAGTTCGGCGCTGTTTGTGTCCACGATGTCGCCGAGCAACAACTCGGTTCCGACCGCGACGACCTCGGCTGTCATGCCGAGATTGTGACTTACTTCTTAGGCGGCTGGGCTCCAGGAGGGGTGTAAGGGACGAGACTTCCTCCCGCTCCAACCATCCAAACCTGGTTACCGTGCGAATGGCAGTTGTTGCACCCGCAGCCCGTCTTGATCACATACGAAGGCGGCGTGTAGTAACGCATATAGAAGTTCGGGAAGCCGTAGGAGCGCGGCACTCGAATCGCCACGTAAGGCGAGTATCCGCCGCCGAAACTGAACGAGTTGAAGTTCACGCCCACTTGCAGGTTCGGCTTCGTCACGACGTACCGAATGTCGAAACTGAACTGCGTGACCTGCCGAATCTCCTCGACGTACATCCCATAGCCCTGCGCGCCCAGGTTGCCCAGGCTCATGAACACAATCTGCTCGGTCTGCCAGTTGATCATCGGCGGAATCTGCATTCCGTGTCGATAGTAGGGCCCTGCTATGTAAGGCCACAGCCGCTGCCAGTCGTTGTAATTGTTCACGACGAACTGGCAAGGATCGGCAAACGTCGCCTGCGAACCGACGAGCACCGTCCCCCATTGGGGCGACATGTTCCTCGCTGTGATGTCGTCGAACCTGAACTGGGCGAAACTCACTGCACCAAGCGCCAGAAGCGCCAAAGTCGCAATCTTCCTCATCGTGGATCCTCTACTGGGTTAAACGCACCCTGAACCCAAAGATTACGCGATTTGGGCCGGATTTGAGCCGAATTGGTCAAGGGAGCGCGGCTTTTCCGCAGGCCATTTGGTGCCGGGAGCGGGAATCGAACCCGCACGGGTGTTACCCCAACGGTTTTTGAGACCGCCGCGTCTACCGTTCCGCCACCCCGGCGCCAGGGCGGAAAGATACCTTAGTGGGCCCGCTCCACCTGGACCTGGGCGAGGAGGGATTCGACGCCCGACTTGCTGGCGATTTCGGCCCCGTCCGTCATAGCGGTCGCCGTTCCTGCAGCGATGCCGAGCCGAAAGGCGTCCAGCAGGCTCCCTTCGGCACAGAGGACTGTCAGCATGGCTCCCACCAGCGAGTCGCCACTGCCGATCGTGCTCTTTGCCTCGACCTCGATAGGCCTGCCGATCCACGTCTCGCCCTGCGTAGCCATGACCGCGCCCTCGGCACCTAGTGTCAACACGCACACGCCGTCCGGTTCAAGGTACTGCAGCAGCTCCTCGGCCGCAAACACGGCGTCATCCATCGCCTCGACCGCACGCCCCAGCAACCTGCCGGCTTCTTTGCCGTTGGGCTTGATGAAGTGCGGCTTGGCTTCCAACCCTCGCCTTGCCGCCTCCCCGTCTGCATCCAGGGCAAGGCGCACACCCATGCCTTTCGCCAACATGCCGAGCGTCCGATAGGCCTCGACCGGGATCCCTTGCGGAAGCGATCCTCCTAAGGCCAGCCACTTTGCTTCCTTGACGAGGATCCCCGCCTTCTCCCCCATTTGCGCCCACTCCGATTCGGAAACGTGCGGCCCCTTGGCATTGAACGTCGTGGGAGGCTCACCCGAGCCGTCTTCGACGCTGAAGTTCGTGCGCGTGTCGCCAATGATCTCGACAAAATCGTGTGGCACTCCATGTCGATCTAGCACAGAACGAACATATGCGCCGGGGCCGCCACCGAGGAACCCTGTCGCAATCGACGCGCCACCGAGTTCGACGGCAACACGCGAGAGATTGATCCCTTTGCCACCCGCATCGGTCTCCATCTTTACGACACGGTTCGCGTCATGGGCCTTGAAACCATCGACGAAGAGAGTCTGGTCGATGCACGGATTCAGAGTGACGCTGACGATCATTGCGACATCACATCGACGAGGTGGAGTTTGTCCGGGTCGATTGTACGCTCGGTGCTCAGCACATAACTCAACGGGTTCGACACGAGATTGCCGCCATCGACCCCGACCATTTCGCCACCGAACCCGGCCAGGAGCCGAGACGAGGCCATTGCGCCAAGCCGCATCGCAAGAACCCGGTCGAAGGCCGTCGGGCGGCCACCTCGTTGCATGTGCCCAAGCACTGTGTACCTGGCCTCGAAGCCCGTGTGCTTACCGATGTACTCTTGGACGTCTGATGCGCGCGCAGCACCCTCGGCGACGACGATGATCGATGACCGCTTACCTCGCTTCCTCATGTTTCGAAGGCTCTCGCAGACTTCTTCCAGGCGATAGGGGATCTCTGGGATAAGGCAAGCCTCCGCACCGCAACTGAGTGCAACGTCGAGAGCGATGAAACCGTTGTTGCGTCCCATGACCTCGATCACGAAGACGCGCTCGTGAGAATACGCCGTGTCACGGATCTTGTCGATCGCTTCGATCGCCGTGTTCACAGCCGTGTCGAAACCGATGGAGAAGTCTGTCCCAGAAATGTCGTTATCGATCGAGCCCGGAATCCCCACGACCGGAAAGCGGAAGTCGTCTCCGAGCCGCTGTGCGCCCGAAAGGCTTCCATCGCCTCCAATGACGATCAGGCCTTCGACGCGGTTCTCTTGAAGGTTTTCGTAAGCCTGCTTTCGGCCTTCCGGCGACCGAAACTCGGGAGACCGCGCGGTATGGAGGATCGTCCCACCCATGCTGACCACACCGCCGACGCTCTTGGAGTCGAGAGCGACCACTTCATTGCCGATCAATCCCCGGAACCCGTGCGCGAACCCGACGATCTCGGCGCCCTTGGCCAGCGTTGAGCGCACGACCGCGCGCACGGCGGCGTTCATGCCGGGCGCGTCGCCGCCGCTGGTGATGACGGCTATCCGCTTGAGTTCAGCGCCTTGTCCCATAGAACGAAAACGGGGCCCTGAGTCGGGCCCCGCAATGATGACTCCGGACAGTTTGTGCCCCGCTTCGTCGCGGGCCGTCCGCACACTTTATGACGACTCGAGCAAGCAAACTGTTCGATGGCTAGTGGACGGCGTTCGTCGCGTAGTCGGCGCTCTTTTGCACCCAGTCGACGAACTGGTCGTAGTTGTCCAGGATTTCTTGCGGCATCCGGACGTACTCCTTCATCGGCTCGGCCCCAGGGTTAGCCTTCAGGAGTTCCGCGCCCGTCAATGAGAGCGCCTTCTTCCTGTCTTTTGGAGAGAGTTTGAGGCCGATGTCCTCGCCCACCAGGTAGGCGAACATCTTTTCACCGGAGTAGATCGCCATGCCGTCAAACATGCGGCGGGCACGGACGTCTAGACCCTCGGCGGCCTTCATCATTTGCTCGTAGCGAAGCGGTCGGTAAACCATAGATTCCCTCAATTGACCGGTTCTGGCCGTGAGCGGAACCGGCCATCAAGCAACGTAACAGGGGGCATCTTACCCCATTTCCGGCGGACCGTTCCAGGCCCAACAACCCGGCGGGTAACTTCACCACATGGCGCGAAAACGGCTGGTCATCATCGATGGTTACAGCCTGCTGTTTAGGGCCTTTTACGGCTCGCGATACCTCTCCACCAGCGCGGGTAGACCGACAAACGCGTTGTACGGCTTTGTCAATATGCTGTTCGCGCTTTTCGGAGAGATCAAGCCCGACGCCGTCGTCGTCGCGCTCGACGCGCCTGGAAAGACGTTTCGACACGCGGAGTTCCCCGAGTACAAAGGCACAAGAAGAGAGACGCCGCAAGAACTGATCGAGCAACTTGAAGGCTCGCGCGAGTTGATCTCCGCGTTCAAGATCCCAGTGCTGGAAGTCACGGGATACGAGGCGGACGACATCGTCGGAACGGTGTCCCGGGTTGCGGAGGAAAACGGTTACGACACGACGATCGTTACAGGCGACCTCGACACACTGCAACTCGTCGATGACGCCGTCAGCGTGATGACGCCTCAAAACTTTGGGGCCCCACCAAAGACGTACACGCCGGCAGAGGTCGTCGAACGCTACGGCTTCGGTCCCGAGCACATCACAGACTACAAGGCGATGGCAGGAGACAGCAGCGACAACATTCCTGGGGTTCCAGGCGTCGGCGAGAAGACCGCAACCGAGTTGATCAAGCGGTTTGGCACAGTCGAGAGCATCCTGGAGAACATTAACGACGTCGAACCCAAGTTTCGAAAGAAGATCGAGCCCAACGTCGACAAGATGAAACTCTCGAAGTGGCTCGCAACGATCGACCGCGACGCACCGGTCCAATTCGACTTCTCTCCGTACAAGATCGCTCCGAACGACCTCGACCACGTTCGCGGAATCCTGGAGTCCCTCGAGTTTCGAACGCACGTCAAGCGTATCGACAACGTCCTCGGCAACTACGTCGAAGGAGACTATGTCCCAATCGCCCACGTCGAGGTCGAGTCGATCGTGGCACGCCTGCTCGAAGGTGACGCGAACTTCAAAGAGTTGGTCAAGTGGACGAACGGCCAGCCCTTCTCTGTTGTGATTGCGACCAGCGAGACCCAACCTTCAATGTTCGACGAGCAAGCGCAAGAGGCCTTCGTCGCTGTCGGCAAGAACGTGAGGCGCACGTCGATCGAGGACGCGCGGCGACTGTTCTTGCTCGATCCTCGCAAGGGCATGGCTCACGACGTTAAGCCGCTGTACAAGGGCGAGTCCGTCTCGCTCGATGCGCCAAGGTTCGATTCCATGCTCGCGGCGTATGTCCTGCAGTCAGACCGAGGCAACTACGAGTTGTCCGACCTCATTCAGGCCTATCTCGAAGTCCCATCGACCGACAAGCCGCACGAGCGCGCCGTCGCAATCGGAATGATCGAGGCGCCTATGAGGAAGAAACTCAAGGCAGAGGGACAAGAGGGTGTGCTCGATCAGATCGAACTTCCCCTCGTGCCGGTCCTCGCCGACATGGAACTGCGCGGAATCAAACTCGACAAGGACTACCTGGGAGAGTATTCGAAAGAACTGCAGTCAAAGATCGAGCAGGTCCAGGCGCACGTCTACGAACTCGCCGGCCAAGAGTTCAACATCGGTTCACCTAAGCAACTCGGAGCCGTGCTCTTCGAGAAAATGGCGCTCCCCGGAGGCAAGAAGACAAAGACCGGCTGGGCGACCGGAGCCGACATCCTCGAAGACCTCGCGTCACAGCACGAGATCGCCAACGAGATCATTAACTACCGCGAGCTCACAAAACTCAAAGGGACATACGCCGACGCGCTGCCCAAGATGGTCGCCGAGGACGGGCGTATCCACACGAGTTTCAACCAGGCTGTCGCCGCCACAGGTCGCCTGAGCAGCAACGACCCAAATCTGCAGAACATTCCTGTCCGCACCGAACTTGGACGAAAGATCCGCAAGGCGTTTGTCGCGGAAGAGGGCAATGTGCTCGCGTCGTTCGACTACTCGCAGATCGAGCTTCGCGTTCTCGCACACATGTGCAAGGACGAGGCCCTGGTCAGGGCGTTCCAAAACCACGAGGATGTACACCGCGCGACCGCCTCGCTCATGTTCCATGTCGACGTGAAAGACGTCACGCGCGAACAGCGCAACCAAGCAAAGCTCCTCAATTTCGCGGTCCTCTATGGCGTGACCGACTACGGTCTGGCCCGTCAACTCGGCAAGGGGTTCAGCGTCTCAGACGCCCGCGCGCTTATCCAGCAGTACAACGAGAGGTTTGCGGCCGTAAAGGCATTCACAGACTCCATCGTCGAGGGCGCACGAAAGACTGGGTTCACCACGACCCTCAGTGGTCGCAGACGCTACTTCCCTGACATCCACGCGGCCAACCGACAAACGAGGTCTTACTCCGAGCGGCAAGCCATGAACGCACCGCTCCAAGGAACGGCGGCAGACATGATCAAGATCGCCATGATCAAAGTGCGCAAAGACATCGACGGATCAAGTCTGAAGATGCTGCTGCAGGTTCACGACGAACTTGTGTTCGAGGCTCCGCAAAAGGAGTCCAATTCCTATGAGAGCGTGCGAAGCGCGATGGAGCAAGCCTATCCGCTCGACGTTCCCGTAGAGGTCGATGCGAAGAGAGGGCCAAACTGGCTCGAGATGGAAGAGGTCTAACCTCCGCTCGACGGCACGACTCTGATCTCTGCAAGCCGAACGGCCTCTCGACTGATAGGAACGATCCGCAAATACCGCGACCTTACGGGCCGTGCCATGTAACTGAGGACTGTCTTGCCGTCCTCGGTCTTGCCGATCTTCGGGTTTCCGGGCCCGTTCGACTCTTCGGACCAAACGACGGCCTCGCTAGGGGACTGCGCGGTCTTGTAGGTCACGATGCGGAACTGGCGCCACACAGGTCCGTCGAAGACGAGAGAGACCTCTGCGAGAGACCGGTCTCTTCCTAAGTCAATGTCGATCCAATAGCCTTGGCCTTCTTCGCCCAGGACGAGCGACGTCTCGTTCTTCCCGTCCGTCAAGACGGCGAGTTCGGCCGGGAACCGCCCCTTCGCGTCCGACGCCAGTCGGCCCTGCGCCAGATTGATCGATCGGTCGATGTCGACATTGAGCAATTGGACGCGCAGTTCGACGAACGCCGCTGCCTGGTTTCCACGCGCGTACTCCTCCCAGAGTTGCCACACGGGCACCCAAACGGTGTCCGCCATCTCTCCGCTTCGCACAACGGCTAGGAGCCAACCGTTCGAGCCGTCCTTGGAAACATCGCCAAACGGGTTCGGCTTGCCGATCGTAGTGCTCGGTCGTCCGGTCATGAGCGCCGCACCGTCCGCGCCAAGCGTCGCGCTGAATACGGGCTGACTGCCGAAAGCACCGCCAATGAGTTGATAGACGTCGAGTTTCGTTCCGGCAGGAGGCGGGCCCTCCCCCGTAAACACCCTAAAGAAGACGGCGCTCGACGTCATGTCCCAAGGAAGCGCGCGGTCTTTGCCGATCATGGCATTCAGAATCGTGACTTCAGCGCGACTCAGAAGCCTTCTCTCCATCATCGGTATCTCCGCAAAGCCTCCTGGGCTTGTCGAGCGGCCAGGAACAGCGAGCGCGCGAGGAATCAGGACGTCGTCCCGCGTGTCGGGCAAGAGTCCGACCTGGCCCACGTCCGACATCCAAATCGCAGAGGTCAGACCGTCGACCTTTGGTGCGTCGGTTGCATAGGGACGCAAGAGCGAATCCGGCAACGAAGTCAGCGCCTTGAGAATCGAACGAGCGACCGATCCCTCGACACTGACCGTCTTGGCCGCGCTAGTTGGAAACTTGATCGCGAACACTCGCTCGACGCAACCCGTCGGCCACGCGCCAAACTTGCTGAACGGAAACACTCGCTCATTCAGATCGAAGACCGCCGACAGCACGTCCTCCTCGGGAGCGTTAGAAACTAGCAATGGCATGCCGCTTTGAAAAACGCGGACGCCGTTGTTGCTGAGGTTGGCCTCACCGTTGTCGCAATCGATTCGAAACGTGAACGATCCTCGCGCCGGATCGTTGATCGAACGCCTCCACTTTGCCGAGAACTCAAACTGCCTCATCCCAGGAGAAGGTGGAATGTCAAGGTCTACCGCCTGCGCGACGGCTTCCGCGCCTTCCTCGGCGATCGTCACTTTCAGTCCAGTCGCTGCCACAGAGCCAAGGTTCCGTACATCGGCGCGCCACTTAACTGCCGCACCGTTCTGAGGCGGGTTCGCAAGATCGATTTCTAGGGGATAACAAGCCACGACCTGGAGGTCCACGTTGCTAGGAGCCTTGTCTTCAAACTCGAGTTCCAGAATCGGTCCGCTCCCTACTGAGTCTGCCGAGAAAAATGCGACCGAGTTCGAGAACGCAAGCCGCAACCCGAAGTTCTCGGTCGGTCGGTCGATCATCGCTTGGACGGCGGCCTCTAGCCCGCTCAAGACATACGTTTCAGGTTGCGAGCCACCTAGTACGTTCGAGACCGGCTCCGCGTCGTTGCGCCCGGCTGCCCCGTCGCGCTCCCACTCTCCATAGCCTGCGCTCTTCCACGTCGCGCTTCCTTCCGACTTAGGGGCGTTCGTCGCTCCGAATTGGTCCATCCGAAATCCGCCCTCGTTCCAGGGCCGGAGCAAGCGGCCCACGCTTGCGATCTGAGGCGTGCCGGGCCGGGCGACCGTGAACACTAGTCGCGCCGACTTTACGCGCTTCCCTGCTCCGACATTCAATCCGAGTTCGGGATATCGGACCAGGATCGCTTTGTCGATTCCTCCGATGAGGAGCGGCTCTCGGCCTGCGTTGCCGTTCTCTACCTTGCGATCGACGTATGTGTCGGCTGCCAGCGTCAACGAGGCGCTCTGAACGGGAGGGCCAACGAAGACGGCGAACAAGGCAGCGAGCATCGCTACAGTTTAGCCCCCATCCTTCACAGCGACGTAGTGCAGCCGGTCGCTTGTCTTTCCAGGATGGTCGAGCGTGTAACTCTCGAACACGCGCTCGACGCTAAACCCGGCCTCAGAAAGGAACGAACGTATCTCGTCGTCCGAATACGCCCGCTGGACATGGACTTCGCTAAACGGCCTTCCATCGAGCCAGAAGTCCATTTGGACACGAATGATCTTGGCGGCTCGGTCATAGTCCCCCACCCACTTGTACTTGAGCCGCGTCGACTTCTTCATGTCGGTCTGGTCGAACATCCGACGTTCGAACGCGTACGCCGTGTTGACATCGAAGACGAACGTGCCGCCTTCGGGCAAGTGCGCTGCGACGCGCTTGACGGCCATTCCCAGCCGCTCGGGCTCCGTGATGTAGTTCAGGCTGTCGAAGAACGAGTAGGCCGCGTCAAAAGTGCGACCAAGGTCGACTTCGCTCGCATCGGCGACGAAGTACTCAATGCCCGAACCCTTGGCTCGCGCCGCCTCGATCATCTCGCGACTTAAGTCAAATCCAGTGACTTGATAGCCCTCTTTGGCGAGCAATTCGGCGACGGCGCCAGTCCCGCAACAAACGTCCAACAACGTCTTGGGCGACGCCCCGACCTGCGCCAACAGCAACTGGTAGTAACCCGCCCACATGTCGTACGGAACGTTCGACATCAGCAGGTCGTAATGGGGCGCGATCGGCCCAAAACTGGCCATCCTCGCCATTTTGCGCTACATCTTCCGCTGAGAGCGGGCACGGATCACGATCGCAGCCGAGTTCAACACGAGCAACATGCCCAAGAGAACGAGGATTGCAGCGGCCGCCGCCGCGTGAAACCCTGCCTGTGGGCGCGAAGACCAGTCGAAGATCTGGATCGGCATCACGGTGAACTTATCGCCCAGCCCCTCTGGAACCTTTGCGATGAAAGTCACAGCACCGATCGTGATCAGCGGCGCCGTCTCGCCGATAGCGCGAGAAACGCTCAAGATGATCCCCGTGATGATCCCCGGCAAGGCGGACGGCAGCACTTGTCTGAACACTGTCTGCCACTTCGTGGCGCCAAGCGCGATCGATCCTTCGATGTAATACCGCGGAACGGCCTTGATCGCTTCTTGGGAGACCACGATGATCATAGGCAAGATAAGGATCGCCATCGTCAACCCGCCGGCCAAGACCGACCGCCCCATGCCAAGCGTGCGGACGAACACGGCAAGGCCCAACAATCCATAAACGATGGAAGGCACGCCGGCGAGGTTAGCAATGTTCAACTGGATGAAAGATGCAAGCCGGTTCCTCGACGAAGTGAACATCGAGAGGTAAACGGCGGCTGCTACGCCCACAGGCACCGCGACGATCACCGTCACCGCCATCACCCACACCGATCCCCAAAGCGCCACCTTGATCCCCGCCTTGTCGGGAAACCTCGACGAGATTCCTTCGAAGAACCCACCGTTCAACCTTCCGAGCCCGTCCTTGGCGACTGACCACAGCAAGAGCACAAGGAACAAGCACGCGACGGCGACACCGACGACGCAAGCAACTTGGAACATTCGGTCGCTCACGCGCCTGCTCTTCTCGACCTTTCTCGTAAAGTCGATCGCTCCCATCAGTACCTGCTCCCATACTTCTTCACGATTCGTCGAGCGATGATGTTCAGCCCGAACGTGATGGTGAAGAGAGTCGCTCCAACGGCGAACAACGTCAAATAGGCGGTCGATCCGCTCGGCGTGTCACCCTTGCTGATCTGCACGATGTACGCCGTCATCGTCTGGATTGATTCGCCAGGATTGAACGTCACCTTTGGCGAAGAACCTGCCGCGAGCGTCACCGCCATCGTCTCACCAATCGCGCGCGACACCGCCAAGATGAACGCCGCCATGATCCCGCTCAATGCGCCAGGAAGCACGATCCGCCGGATGACCTCATAGTTCGTCGAACCGAGCGCCTTGCCGCCCTCGCGCAGGCTCTTGGGCACCGCCGTGATCGCGTCGTCACAGAGCGAGGCCACCAAGGGCAGAGTCATGATCCCAACGACCAACGCACCGGACGCCGCGTTGTAGACCTCGATGTTCTCCACGCCAAAGAGTGAACGCAACATCGGCGTCACGTGGAAAAGGGCGAAGTAGCCGTAAACGATCGTCGGAATGCCCGCCAGGATCTCAAGGATCGGCTTCAAAACCCGACGAACCCAAGGCTTGGCATACTCCGCCAGATAGATCGCGCTCGCAAGGCCCAGAGGCACGGCGACCACTGCCGAGCCCACCGTGATCATCAACGACCCTGTCAGCAACGGCAACATCCCATAACCGGGTGGATCGAACGTCGGACGCCAGTCCGCACTGCCGAAGAACTCGCTAAGGGAAACGCCTTCTTGCGTGAAGAACGTCCACGTTTCCTTCCCTAAGACCCAAACGATCGCGAACGTCACAAAGACCGACAGGAGCGCACAGGCGAAGCAAACAACCGTGTACCCGCCCTCACGGACGCGCAACCAAGAGAAGGCCCTCCCAAAGAGGGCCTTCCCACCGTTCTCAAACCCGCCCGTGCGGCCTACCGCCACGCAGAGATATTAGCCCTTCTCGGCAGTGAGGATCTGCTCGATCGTCGTTCCGACCTGGGCGCCCTGGAAGCGTGTTCCTGTGGCCTTAGCCTCAAAGTGCTTCAGAACCAACTCGCGGACTTCGGTCGGAAACGGAACGTAGCCGGTCGATGCGATCAACGTCGACCCTTCCTCGCTCAGCAACATCCGAACGACTGCGTCCAGGGTCTTGTTCGATTCGAGTGACGAGACCTTCACGTAGATCAGCAACGGGCGGGACAGCGGCTGGTAAGAAGCGTCCTTGATCGTGGCTTCGCTCGGGCCGACCGGCTGACCAGTCACCGGGCTCACGATCTTCACGGCCTTCATCTCCGTCGGTCGCTCCGCGTAGTACGCGTAGCCAAAGTAACCGAGCGATCCCTTGTCGCCGATCACGCCGTTCACAAGGACGTTGTCGTCCTCGCTCGCCTGGTAGTCCGCTCGGCTCGACTTCTCTTTGCCGTTGATCGCAAGC
The DNA here is from genome assembly GCA_964529975.1 of uncultured Fimbriimonadaceae bacterium. Taxonomy (GTDB): domain Bacteria; phylum Armatimonadota; class Fimbriimonadia; order Fimbriimonadales; family Fimbriimonadaceae; genus JADFMN01. The sequence goes on along the minus strand of CAZGXW010000032.1, from coordinate 6,027 downwards.
GTGAAGTAGTCGAACGTGCCGGAGTCCGTGCCCGCACCGTAAAGCTTCAGCGGAACATCGGGGAATCCAGGGCGGACGTCCTTCCAGTTGTTCACCTTGCTGCCTTCTGCCCAGATCTTGTTGAGCTCTTCCACGGTCAAGGACTCTGCCCAAGTGTTCTCGTTGTTCACGACCACCGTCAGGCCGTCAAATGCGATCGGCAACTCGATGAACTCGATGCCCTTGGCCTTCAACTCCTCGACTTCCGACTCCTTGATCGGACGAGAAGCCATCGAAATCTCAGTCTCGCCTTGAATGAACTTCTTGAATCCGCCGCCGGTGCCAGAAGTGCCGACCGTTACGTTCGCGTCCGGATTGGCGACCATGAACTCTTCAGCGACGGCCGCGAGGATAGGAGTCACTGTGCTGCTGCCGTCGATCGCAACTTCGTCGGAAAACGTCGCTTTGCCCTCGCCCTCTAGCCCCGGCTCCTTTGCACCGGACGAGCAACTCACCGCAAATACTGCCAACGCCGCGAGGCCTACGGCGACCGCCCACGGGCGGGAAATGTTAAGACGTGCCATCGGCTCCACTATGGACCGAACCCTGCAACCCCTGGTTAACCCATTGTTAACGGTCTTTAACGCTTCTCCACGATCGCCACCGCAGCCGCATATCCGCTCTCGTGACTGATCGAGACCATCAGGTTCAAGCCAGGTTCAACAATCCCCTCTCCAAGGATGCGAACGTGGGGCTCCCCGGTCGCTGCGTTTTCGATCTCCACGTCGTGCCAGTTCCGCAACTTCGGTAGGGCCTTGGACAGGGCCTCCTTGGCAGCCCAGCGCCCCGCAACCCGCTCGGGAGTCAAGCCCATGCCGATTTCGCGGTCAGTCAGGATCCGGGGCAGAAACCGCGGGTTCCTCATCGCTGCGCGGATGCGATCGATCGACACCACGTCGATCCCCAGGCCCACGATCATCGGTTCGCCTCATCCAGCATCTCCGCCAGATCGACCAGCCGCACCGCGTCGCCAGCCTCTTGCTTCAATCCAGCGTCCAACATGATCCGGCAGAACGGACAAGCCACGGCCACCTGCTTCGCGCCCGTGTCCAGGAGTTCGCGCACCCGGCGGTTGCTCGGCCGTTTGTCGGGCTCCTCCTCCATCCACATCCGCCCTCCACCTGCACCGCAGCAAAGCGTCTTTCGCCCATAGTGCTCGGGCTCCGCCAACTTCCGCACACCGTCGCTCGGCGAAGAGAGCGCATGAACGATAGCCGAAGACTCTGTGTCCAGGTGCGTCTCGTCGCCCACCAAAGCCCGCGGCGCGTCAGCAGTCAAGTTCACGCGCGCCAAGTAGCACGGGTCGTGGTACGTCGTCGCACCGTCGCCGGGGTCAGCCGCTCGCAACCGACCCGAAGAAACGAGACCGGCCAACACTTCAGTGTGATGGAACACCTCGCAACGCTCCATGAAGTCCGGGTACTCGTTTCGTAACGTGTTCATGCAGTGCGGGCACGCCGTCACGATCTTCTTTACGCCGTACTTCGCCAGCACGCCGCCGTTCTTCGCAACCTGCTCTTGGAACAGGAACTCGTCGCCGATCCGCCGTACAGGGTCGCCAGTGCAAGACTCCTCGTTCCCCAAGCACGCGTAACTCACGCCCGCGCGCGATAGCAGGCGCGCCACTGCCCGCGTCGTCTTCACGGCGCCAGGGTCTGTCGCGCCCGCACAACCCACCCAGAACAGATACTCAAAGGGCTCGCCGTCGCGGCAAAGCGGAACGTCCAAACCCTTCATCCAATCCTCGCGCCCCGAGGAAGGCTGCCCCCAGGCGTGCCCCGTGCTGCCCACTTGCCGCAACATCACCGCACCAGTGCCGCTCAATCGACCCTCAGCGACCAAATTGCGCCGCGCGTCCACGATCATCGAAACGTGCTGGATCGAGACAGGGCACGCCTCCACACACGCGTTGCACGTCGTGCAAGCCCACAGCGCCTCCTCGGTCACGGCCGCCGGAACGTTCTCGTCCATTGCAAGCGCACGATGGATGTCCGCCACGACCTGCTTCGGGTTCAGCGACTTTCCAACGCCGTTCGCCGGGCAAACCTCGGTGCACCGACCACAGCTCATGCACGCGTCGAGCGACAACAACCGCCAACGGTCGAACTCCGTCGCCACATCAACGCCGATCTTCCCCGTCTCCTCGACCTGCTCCATCGTGATCGGCTCGAGCCGGCCCATCGGCACCGACGGTCGCCCTGCCGCCGTCAGCGTCGCTGTCACCATGTGCTTCAACTTCATGTGCGGAAGCGTCGCAAAGAAGGTCCACACCCAGACCATGTGGAACCACCAGATGGCTACGTATGCAGACGGAGACAGCGGACCCATCACCTGCGCGAGCGCATAGCCTACGAAAGACCACGAGTCCCAAGGTTGAGGATCGCTCGCGATACGCGCCGCTTCCAGCACGTAGCCAGTCACGCCGAGCACAAGCAACAGGCCAAGCGCCCACCAGTCCGAACGCGCATGGCTCAAAGGGCTCGCCGGGTCGCGCACAGACTTCCACCTGCGCACGATCGCCCACACGACGCCCGCCACAAAGAACAAGCCCAGCAGGTCGAACGTGAACTCATAGAGCAGATAGTAAGTGCCCCGGTGAAAGTTCGGCAAACCGACAACAGGCGAGTACGTCGCGATCGCAAGAAGGGTCGTCGCCACGAACAGCGACAAGAACCCCCAGAACATCATCAAGTGCATCGGCGCGCCAGACTTGGGTCGCGATCCCTGCACCTTCTTCTGCCCGATGGCGTACTTGAGGATCCCACTGAACCAGTCCGACTTCCAACCGACTGCCTTCCCCTTCATCCACGAGCGCGATTGAAGCCAGAACTGCCAGGCCGCATATCCTAGGCTTGCAAACGTGAGCACATAGAACGCCGCCTTCCATAGCGGACTGTCCATGAACAGAAACTCGGCCCTCGTCGGCTCCACGTCGGCTCAGTTTAGACGATGCTCTCGCCTTGCCCCCTCGCCGCACACCAGGTTACGGATGGAGTGAGGGGCGAACAAGAAGGGCACTTTTCCTTTCTCCCAATCCCCCTCTCCCCGCATCCTGGGGAGAGGGACGGGGTGAGGGGCGAATAAGAAGGGCACTTTCCTTACTCCTTACTCCCTACTTCACACTCCGCACTACACCAACTTGAAACCTGCGTTCACACCCGTCCGCGACGCGGCGCCGACGATCACCGGAACCACAGAAACGCGCGGCTCGCTCGCAAGATAGATGCACAAGTCGCGATGCGCGCACGCATCCACAGACCGGTCGCCAACCCCGACGCCCTCAAAGGAGAACACCACCCAAGATCCGTCCTCGGCGGCTCGACGGGCCTGTTGCACGAGCTCCATAGAATCCAGGCCGTCGCATGGCACGCACGCGATCCGCTGTGGATCGAACCCCGGAGCGTTTACGCCGAAAGATCCGAGCCGCACTGTCTTGTAAACCTCGCGGACCGCAGGAGTGACATCGAGACCGTCGCTCAGGCCCGTCCCCCAAGGAAACCCGAACGAGTGACCGCTCTGCTCCGGGAACAGATCCTCGATCAGAGCCCGAACCTCGTTCACGTCCTCCTCCACCATCTGCAGCGACCACCCGGGTAGAGAGCCGTCGTCCAAAACAGCGCCGTGCAAGGACCCGTTGCCGATCTCGTGCCCTGCCGCCAGCACCTGCCCCCACTCGGGCAGGTTCTCAAGCAGCATTGCAGGCTCACAGTAGAACGTCCCTTTCAACCCAGCCTCTTCAAGCTGGGGAAAGGCCGTCTCCAAGTGGCAGAGCAGCGCACCGTCGTATGTGAGAGAGACAAGTCCGGTCGGCATCTGTGGTCGGGCCGGGCCCAACCACAGTGTAATACGGATTCAGGTTCCCCAGGCAGATTTCTTGGGGTAGGCCAGCCTAGACTCGAGCCCCGCCAACCGCTAAAATCCCCGCATGGCACAGCCGTACGACCGCGTCTTCAACTTTTCCGCAGGCCCGGGGGTCCTCCCCATCGAGGTCTTGGAGCAGGCACGAGACGGCATGATGAACTGGGCTGGCGCGGGCATGTCCGTGATGGAAATGTCCCACCGAGGCAAGCCTTTCATGAAGATCGCCGAGGAGGCTGAAGCCGACTTCCGCGCTCTCCTTGGCGTTCCGGAAGGCTACAAGGTGCTCTTCCTTCAAGGTGGCGCGTCCCTTCAGTTCTCGATGGTGCCGATGAACTTCCTCAAGACCACCGCCGACTACGCAGTCACGGGAGAGTGGGGCAAGAAGGCGGTCAAGCCGGGCAAACTTCCTGGCTGCATCAATACGGTCTTCGACGGAAAGGCGACCAATTACGACCGCGCTCCAAAGTTCTCTGACCTCTCTCTCACGCCCGGCGCCGACTATTTCCACTTCACGTCCAACGAGACCATCCAAGGCGTCGACTATCACGCCGACCCATCGCTCGACGTCCCGGTCGTTTGCGATATGTCGAGCAACATCCTTTCGCGTCCTGTCGACGTGTCCAAGTACGATCTCATCTACGCTGGGGCGCAGAAGAACTGCGGGCCCGCCGGCGCGACCATCGTCGTAGTCAAAGACGCCATGCTTGAGAAGGTTCCCGATGGCCTTCCACCCATGCTCGACTACAAAGTTCAGGCAGAGAACGGCTGGATGCTCAACACGCCCTCATGCTGGGCAGTTTTCGTGTGCGGGCTCGTCTTCAAACACTGGCTCAAGAACGGTGGACTAGAAGCGGCGAAACAGCGCAACGAGAAGAAGGCCGCAATACTCTATTCAGCGATCGACGGCAGCGAGGGCTTCTATATCGGCCACGCGGTCAAGGAGAACCGATCGCTCATGAACATCCCGTTCCGGCTGGCCAAGGAGGACCTCACGGACTCGTTCGTAAGCGAAGCCGCCAAGAACGGCCTCGTCGAACTCAAGGGCCACCGCAGCGTCGGCGGCTGCCGGGCCAGCCTCTACAACGCCTTCCCTGAGGAGGGCGCCGACGCCCTCGCCCAGTTCATGGCCGACTTCGCAAGGAGGAACGGCTGATGCTCGCCTTCCTCCTCGCCGCGCAACAGACCGACCCCTACCTGCTCGACATCAACGGTGCCGGCACGATCACTGTGGAACCGCAAATGTTCTTCGAGACGCGCACCGGAGAGTTCGCGACGGAGAAGGACGTCGCCAGGGCCGCAGCAGGCGTGCGGTTCGTCCTGGTCGGGGAAAGCCACGACCAGGCCAAGCACCACGTGGTGCAGGCGCAGGTCATCCGTGCGCTCGTTTCTGCCGGCCGGGACGTCGTCGTCGGATTCGAAATGTTCACCCGTGACAACCAACAAAGCCTCGCGCCCTGGACGAGAGGCAAGTGGACCAAAGAGCAGTTCATCGAGAACGCGAACTGGAAGACGCAGTGGGGGTTCGACTTCGCGCTCTACGAGCCGATCTTCAATGCGGTCAAGGAGTTCAGTCTTCCGATGGTCGCTCTCAACGTCCCACGCGACTGGGTCCGGCAAGTTGGGAGGAACGGACTCACCGCTCTGACCGAAGAACAGCGCAAGTGGGTGCCCGATCCGTACCTCGGCAATGAAAAGCACCGCGCCCTGTTCACGTCCCTGATGGGCGGCCACCCCTTGACCGGTCCACAAGGCGAGAACATCTATTCGGCACAGGTCACGTGGGACGAGGGAATGGCGACGAGCGCGCTCGACTACATGGACACACGCTTCTCGCCGAACGCCGTTATGGTCATCGTCGCCGGCTCCGGCCACGTCATGTACGACCAGTGCATCTCGTACAGGATCAAGCGCAAGACAGGTGAACGCACCCTCAACGTCGTGTGCATCAACGCCGAAGGCTCTCGCCAAGTCAGCAAAGGAATCGCCGACTACGTCTTCGTCGCCCACGGACCCTAAACCCCTTCTCCCCGCATCCAGGGGAGAGGGTCGGGGTGAGGGGCGAACAACGACAGTCCTTTCCACAAAGGCGGATGCCCGTGCCGACTTCGAGGGGAGGGGGTTGGACGT
>CAZGXW010000031.1:9098-29205 GCA_964529975.1 uncultured Fimbriimonadaceae bacterium | reverse complement strand
CGTCCACGAGGGCCGTGTACGGGTCGTTGTAGTTGCCAACGCCCCAGTTGCTCTTTAGCAACTGCACGATGTGCCGAGTCGCACCAGGTTGAACGTTTGTCACGTTCCAGCGCTGCACGATAGAGTGCTCCGAGATCAGGATGTCGGCTTCTTCTGCCGTACCTGTCGGATCGGCGAACACACTGAAACTCACCGCGTTGTCCGCCATGATGTTCGAGTGGTCTCCAATGTTGATCAGGTCGACCGGCGTCACGCTGAAGTACTGGTTGGCGTTCAGCGGGTTGACCGACACCTTTTGCATGGTCGTGTCCGGAGTGTTCGTCACATGGACGCCATAAGCCTCCGTTTGCCCTGCGAGCATCTGCACCCATGCAGGGAACCGAGTGCTCGTTCGAGCCAATCGATGTGGATTACGAATCGGCTTGGTAGTAGGAGTCACGAAGTACCCGGTGAAGCCCTCTGCTGCCTCCAGTTTAGGAGTGCTGAAGTTGTAACCCCAAGGAAACGTCGAGCCTAAGGAGAACATGCTGTCAGCGAATCCAAATGCCGTTGCCTGTGAGTCCGTCCGCCCGAAACTCGTGTGGAGCGCGCCCCACATCGCAAACGTCAGCCCGAGAGGCTGCGCCTCTTCCAAGAGGTTCGTAAGCCGCCAGTAAAGAACTGCGGCGTCGCCGATTTGTCTCGCCGTCAGTTCAACGAGCACATCATCGTCTTGCCATGCCGTCCGGAAATACCGCTTGGAGGCGCCTGTGAAAGCAAGGCTCAATCCGCCGTCGCCGTAGAGAACTCCACTGCCAGCATTATTGTCGCCCTTCATGATCAGGACGTACGAGAAGTCTCCGACCGGATCAAAAGGAGCCCCCATCGAGAGCGCGAGACCGTCGTCGAAGCTCGACTGGACCGAGCCCGTGTCGCCCATGATGAACGAAAGGCGACCCGACGCTTCCAAGTCCGTCTTGGGGAAACAGGGGAACTGGAGATCCGCAGGCCCACCCCAGCGTGCCGTGCTGCTCACGCCCATCGAAACGCCGAAAAGCCCGTTGTTGATGTACTGGATCCCATACCCTGGCTGGTACGGCTCGGGCGGATCCTCCGTAAAGTCAAAGCACTCAAACTGCCACCCGGTGCCGTTCTGGGCGAACACGCCGGCAGCACCAACTAGCGTCAGCGCCGCACAACTCACAAGTTTCTTCAGAATCATCGTCTGTCTTTCCTAGTTTTTCCCAGGCCCGCCCCGCCACACGCGGCGCGGGCCCAGGGGTCGTGATCGTCCAATCACTCGACTACTCGTGCCTGACTAACCTCCGTGCCGAGGCGCAGGCGGGATCGGGGACCGCTGGAACGAGCGAACCGCGCTCCAGATGAACCGCTGGCCCGTCGCGTCGGCCACCGGACCCGGCACGTCCTGCGGGTTCCTGGCACCTACGCGCCAGTACACCGTCATCGCGCCCGGGAAGAACGTCGTCGTGTCGATCGTCGGAGAACTGACGCTGTCGCCGCTCGCCGCCGATAGTTCGATGAACGGAGTCATCGTGATCGTCTGGTTGCCCTTCGGGAAACTAAGGCTCGTCGAGAACTGCACCACGTACTCCAGCGGAACGCTCAGCACGGGGCCGCGCACCGATGTGAACTGGAACGTGAACGGAGTCATGACGATCTGGCCCTGGTCGGGTTGCAGAAGTTGGGGCCGATTGAGCGGGGTCGCCTGACCCTTTGCCTGGAGCCTCTTCGAGATGAAGTAGCACCACTCGCTCTCTTGCCCGCCGCCCGTCGTCGTGCCGCCGGTCGTGCCGCCTGTGGTCGTTCCACCGGTGGTGCCACCGATCGTGCCGCCGGTAGTGCCACCAGTGGTACCGCCAGTCGTGCCGCCCGTGGTCGTGCCGCCGCCCGTCGTGCCCTCACCGGGGAGGCTGAGGCCGCTGACGCGGAAGACGACTTCGACAGAGTACACATAAGGTGTGCCGGGGACCATCGGGTTGATGGTCGCCGCGCCGCCAGCCGGCAGTTCGTTGCACTGCGTGTTCGTGTCGACGCCAGAGAAGTCGTACCAAGGAAGCGCCGCCGAAGGAGCGAACGTGCCGAACGTGTCGTCCACGACGCTGCCCTGCACGCCCTCGGCCACAGCGACCGGGGTCGTCGAGCCATCGTTGCGCCAGACCTGCCAGCGGTACGGGCCTTCAGAGTTGCCGCGGAGGAACGCGTCGCGGGTCCACTTGATCTGAACGCCGGCGAAGTCCGCCGGGGTCATCGTCGGCTGGGTGGTGATCGAAGCGAGGTTCGAGTCGCCGCCTCGGCCTTGACCGAGCAGGAACGCGAGCGCGAGAACCACGATCAACAACGAAACGAGGCCGCTGTTGCTGCCGCCTCGGGCCGCGCGCGAAGTTCGGACCTCGCCGCTGCCACTGATTCCGAGCGGAGTCCGCTCAGGCGTGTACAGCGTGCGGACCTTGTCGCCGGGCTGCACGCCCTTGATCAGGTTGCCGAAATTGATGAACGCCGAGTCCGGGTCCACCGAACCGACCGTGCCGCTACCTACTTGGTCGCGACCACGAACGATGATCACGCTCATGCCCGACCGGAAACCGGCGCGAGAGCCGCGGTTGATCAGAGCCTGGTCGGGAAGGGTGTTGAGAACCGTCGCAGAAGGCAACTGACGGCTCGCCATGTCGCGCACCGTCGAGAAAGCCATGTCGTTGATCGCGTCGCCCATCATCGACGCCTCGGCGACGTCGCCTGTGCGCACGCCCGAGTTGCCGATCGCCCAAGCGCCGTTCACAACGAGGCCCGAAGCCACGTCGCGCATCTCGATCGCCACAAGGATCCGCGCCTGTCGGCCGCCGCCGACCTGGTCGACGCGCGCCTCAATGACGTTGCCTGTGATGATCGTGTTCACGCTCAGGTTCTGACCCAGTCGGATGAGACCGGCGCGGTCGGACGGGGCCTTCTCCCAGCCCATCTCAACGATCGTGCGGTTGACCGTCTCGATCGGAACGATGTCGGCCGTGCCGAGCCGAGAGAACTCCGCTCGCACGGCGGCCGCCGCCAACTTTCCGAGGTCGGGCGATCCGACCTTCGAGGAATTGACCTCGAAGTCGACGATCGCGACCGCCGGGAAGTCTTGCGCCTGCGCCGAGGCTTTGCTCGACGCACCGAAAGTCAGGGTCAGGGCCGCTAGGGCCGCCAGGGCGGGGGCAATCCCGCCGAACGCTTTGAATCGAATTCGTTTCAAGGTCACGCGTCCTCCTCAGTCCAGTCTTCAAAATGTCGCATGTTCAGTTCCCAAAACAGCCGAAGGCAGCCTCAGGCAGGCAACCTGGCAGGTCGATGCTGATCATAGCCTATCCCAGCCCTCAGACGCAATTCAAACAACGGTCTCCGACCGTGAACCTGAATCCGCCCGCCAGTCTCCCAAGCCAGCCTACGCTCAGTTCGCGGAGTATAGCACGGTCTGGGCCAGACTCATTACGAGTTCGAAACCACCGACCGAGCCAATTCCTCTGCCTCCCGTATGACGTCCCCTAGCGGGCGATCCGTTCGAACGATCCGGTCGGCGAAGGCACACTTCACCCTGCCCGGCAACTGGGTCGAGATCAAAGCCCTCGCCTTCGCTTCGTCCCCAAGCCGCTCCGTCAGCCGCCGGGCTTGCTCGACCGGCCCGCAAGAGACCACCCAGACCCGCTGGAACATGGACTGCAGGCACGTCTCTACAAGCAAGGGCACCTCCACGACGTCGGCATCGGCAGCGATCAGCCGAGCCAGGATCTCGGGGTGCATGACCTCGTTCAAAGCCCGCCTCTTTGTTGCGTCGACCGCTATCGCCGAACTCAAACTCTCGCGGTCGAACTGGGCCATCCCCAAGCGCTCCCGGATCGCCGTACGGGTGGGTTCGTCTTCGAGGACTTCGCGGGCCACATCGTCCGCACTGACCGTCTTCATGCCGAACTCTGAAAGAGCCCGGAGCACCGTGGTCTTCCCCTCGGCGATCCCGCCGGTCAACGCCACCTTGAGAAGGGCCATGTATGCAAAAGACGTGGGGCGGCATCCGATCGGACGCCGCCCCACTTGGTACGTTCGTTTCTTATGATTGGTCGGCAGGTTCCGCCGACGTTTCCGCCGTTGGCTCCTCTGGAGCCGCTGGTGCCGGAGCAGCCGCCTCGGGCGCATCGCCGCCGGGCAGAATGCCCTTCAGCATTCCCAATCGCTCGCCGATCGTCGCGCCGCCGGTCGGGGTTCGACCGCCACCGTCGCCGTCCGGCTCCGGTCGGCCGCCCTTTCCACGGCGCTTCTTGCCACCGCCCTTGCGGTCGCGGTCGCGGTCGCTGTCGCCTCGAGTGCGGCCGAACTCGTAGCCCGGCGCCTCGCGGAGTTGAGGCTCAGAACCGTCGCGCAGGGAGAGCACCATGCGCCGCTCGTCGGGGCGCAGATCGATGATCGTCGCTTCGACGTCCTGGCCCGCCTCAACGACCTCTTGCGGCCGCTTGATGCGCTGGCCAGACATCTCGCTGATCGGCATGAAAGCCTCGGCGCCTTCAGGCAACCGAACGAACGCGCCGCTCTGCACAAGCCGAGAGATCTTCACCGGGATCTTCTGGCCCTTCTTGTAGTTCTCTTTGATCAGGTTCCAAGGGTCAGGCAGAACTTGGCGCAGACCGAGGCTGATCCGCCCCGAGTCCTTGTCCAGCCGGAGGACCATGACGTTGATCTCGTCGCCTTCCTTCAGCACCTCGCGCGGGTGGTCGATGCGCATCCACGACATCTCGCTGATGTGCAGGAGACCGTCGATGCCGCCGAGGTCCACAAAGGCGCCGTAGTCGGTCAGCCGTCGAACGACGCCGGGGAGCACGTCTTGCGGCTTTACGTCCGTAAAGATCTTTTCCTTGATCTCGTCTCGCCGCTCGGTCTCGGCCGAACGGTTCGAGAGCACGACCTTCTTGCGGTCAAGGTCGATCTCAATGATCTTGACTGCCAGAGTCTGGCCGACGTACTTCTCGATGTTCCTCAGTCGGCCGCTGCCGACGTGGGTGGCCGGGACGAACCCTCGAACGCCGATGTCCACGACCAGGCCGCCCTTGACCCGGTCCACGACCTGGGCTTGGAACACGGTGCCGTCCTTGTGGGCGTCGACGATCTTGTGCCACTGGTTGTCGAAGTCGGCCCGCTTCTTCGAGACCTGCGGGGCGCCCTCGGCTCCACCCGCCCGAAGGACGATGACGTCGAATGTGTCGCCCGCCTTGAACATCGTCGAAGCGTCGTCGACGTTCGAGTCGGTCAGTTCGCTGAGCGGGATGATCGCTTCGGCCTTCGTACCAAGGTCGACGAAAACGCGCTCCTTCTCGACTTGAATGACCGTCGCCTCGATGCGGTCGCCCTTCTTGATCTGGCGTCCGCTGTCGCGGTTCGGGTCGTCCGACTCAAGGTCGGCCATGGCCTGCTCGAACAGCCTCGCGTCGTCGCTGGGGACGGGCGCAGCAGCGGTCGGGGCCGGGGTAGGCGCGGGAGTCGAAGTCGGTTCGGAGTGCGGCGTGGACGCCCCGGTCGGCTCGATGGTGGCGACAGGCTCGGGAATCGTGCCCGTCGCGGCCTCAGAGCCGTGGTCGGTCGTCGTCAACTGGTCGTCGGTCATGGTCAATAGGGTGCCCTGTGAGATTTGGAATGGTTCAGCGCGGCAGGCAAGTTCCGCCGACGCAAAGGTTATTGTAGCCTAAATCAAGCCTGTGTCCAGGCCTTGGTTTGTGGATAAAGCGCGCGGTACCTCGAAGACGCTTCCGAGTAGTCTGCCGAACCCGGCTCGTATCGCTGTCCTAACTGCACGGCAGCCCGGCTTGCTTCAACGACGCTTGGCCAGACGCCGATCCCAACGCCCGCTAGCAGCGCGGCCCCTTGGGCCGGCCCTTCGTCGCTCACCACACGGACGCACGGCACTCCCAGCACGTCCGAGAGCATCTGCATCCAGATCGGGCTCTTTGCGCCACCTCCCGTCACCCGGACCTCGCTTGCGCTGACGCCCATCGCTCGGTGGCAGTCGGCGATCCCAAAAGTCGCGCCCTCCATCACGGCACGCGCCATGTGCGCGCGCCCGTGCAACAGGGAGAGCCCAGCGAATGCGCCGCGGGCGGAGGGATCGTTGTGCGGGCACCGCTCACCCGTCAGATAGGGCAGGAACGTCAGCCCTTCGCAACCCGGTCCGACGCTCTCCACCTCTTGGTTGAAACGGATATAGTCGTGGTCCCCGAACAGCGTGTCGCGCGCCCACTTGACCGCTCCGCCGCAGGACAACATCACGCCCATCGCGTGCCATCCGCCGTTCGCGTGGCAAAACGTGTGGACCGTGTCGTTCTTGGCGCGATTGAGGCGATCCAACGCCGAGAACACGACGCCGCTCGTTCCGAGGCTCACGCTCACAATCCCTGGCTCGACGGCTCCCGTCCCGACCGCTCCCGCCGCCTGGTCGCCGGCTCCCGCAACGACGGGGACCCCCGCCGAAACGCCAAACCCGTCCCCCTTGGCCTGACCTGTCTTTTCGTGCGATTCAAACACCTGCGGGAAGGAGACTTGCCCCAGTCCGAGCACCTCGATCCCTTCGCGCCACCAGGCGCGCGCCTCCAGATCGAGCGCGCCGACGCCGCTCGCGTCGCTTACGTCGGTCGCGCAACCGCCGGTGAGCAAGAAACGGATGTAGTCCTTGGGAAGAAGCACGCGATTCGTGGCTGCGAAGTTCTCCGGCTCGTGATTGCGCACCCACAAGACCTTCGGCAGTTGAAAGCCCGTGAGTGGAGGGTTTCCTGTCACCTCGCGCACGCGTTCCGGTCCGAGCAAGCGCTCGATCTCGGCACACTCACGCTCTGTGCGTTGGTCACACCACAAGATCGCTGGCCTGACCACTTGGTCGGCTGAGTCGAGGGCGACCATTCCGTGCATCTGCCCCGTCAGTCCGATCGCGTCCGGCTTCGGCTCCTCGATCTCTCGAAGAACCGACGCCAGGGCTCTAGCCCAGTCGCCAGGGTCTTGCTCCGCCCAACCGGGCCGCGGGGTGTGCAACGGATACTCCCGGCTCGCGCTCCGCAACACGCTCCCTTGCTCGTCCACCAGCACGGCCTTCAAGGCGCTCGTCCCCACGTCGATCCCGAGCAGCCTGGCCATCGTCGCCGATTCTACTTTCACGACAAAAAAGAGCGCCGAATGTGTAAAACTCGTGACGCTTCGACCAGTCTATGGACCCAAAAACCGTACCTAGTTGGGGTATAGTAAGCGACGCTCCGACAAGGAGTGCGCACTTTCTCAAAGAACAAGGGAGTGGAGCCCCTGAAGCCCACACAAGGCCAAAAAACGGGAGAAAAACGGGAGAAGTTTGGACTCGAAAAACGGGAGAAAACGGGAAGAAAACGGGAGAACTAGGGGTGGGCGGTCCAGAAGTAGAATCACCCCGATGCGACGAGCCGTTGTGGATGTCGGGTCGAACTCCGTCCTCCTCACCGTCGCAGTAGGGACGCCCGGCGATTGGACGATCCTTGAGGAGACTAGCGAGGTCACCGGACTGGGGACGGACACAAAGAAGTCGGGGCTCCTCCAGCCAGTCCCTCAGGCAGCCACCCTGGAAGCGATCAAGCGGGCCTTTGAAAGAGCGGCCGCGCACAACGCAGAATGCGTTGCTGTCGGAACGATGGCATTGCGGATTGCGACCAACGCCCGAGAGTTCCTCGACAAAGCGAAAGAGCAAGATACTCCGGTCACCGTCATCTCCGGCGACGAAGAAGCGAGGCTCGGTCTCGAGGCCGTCATGAACGACCCATTGTTCGCGGACCAGTCCTTGATCACCGTCATCGACCCGGGCGGACACTCGACCGAGTTGACGACGGCGAAACGGACCGATCACGGCATCGAGGTCCGGTTCCAAAGGAGCGTCCCGATCGGTGCGCTCGGCCTCCGCGAAGGCGCGATGGGAGCCGAAAGCCCGGACCCGGCCGCAAGGCTAAAGGCGGTCGTCGAGATCGACGACGCCATCGCCGTGCAGTACCGGCCAAACGAGGCGGGCACAGCCGTCGCGCTCGGCGCGACCCCCACCAACCTCGTCACTATCCGAGAGGCCATGCCCGAATGGGATCCTGTGAGGGTCCACGGCCAGTACCTCGACTACGAAGAGGTCAGCAAAGCCGCCGCATGGATGTGCGACATGACCGAGGCGGAGCGGGCGGCGATTCCCGGAATCGAAAAGGGACGTGAGAAGACGCTCCACATCGGTGCCCTGATCCTCGAACGGTTCCTGAACTCTGTCCACGTCCTCGGGTGCTTCGTCTCGGTGCGAGGATGGCGATACGCCGTCCTCGACCACGACGAGCACTTTTCCACAACGGGCTAGTGCATACTGCCGCGCAGAGGGAGCCGATGATCCAGGGATCAGAGACGCGGCAGAAGTTGGGCACCTATGCCCTCGTCGGGATTGGAACGTTCGTCCTCGGCGTGATCGGTGCGGGCTACTTGCAAAAGCCCAAGCCTTTCCCTATAGAGCAAGAGCTGCCGGCGATCCATTCACCGGCGCCCGCAAACCCCGCGCCAGGACCGACGACCCCGCCATCGCCCGCCGCATCGAGCAACGGGACGAAGGCACAGGTCGGACAGACCGTTTCGATCAACCACGGGTCGCTGCAAGAACTGGACACCCTTCCTGGAATCGGTCCGGTGAAGGCCCAGGCGATCATCGACTACCGACAGCGGATCGGCGGGTTCAAATCGCTCGACGAACTGAAAGCGGTCAAAGGGATAGGCGACAAGACTTTCGCAAAACTCCTGCCGTACATCCAACTCTGATCAGGGGTCGATCAGGTCTTCTGGAGTCACGGGATCGAGGTGCCAGACCTCGAACTTCTTGGCCTCGAACGGCAGGGCGTGCAGATCGAGGGCGTAACCGGAAAGTCCGAGCGTGCTGAGAACCTCCTGAGTCATCTCACCCTGTTCGACGACGAACCAGACCTCTCCCTCGAGCCTCGTGACCTCTTTGACATCGTGGGTCATGAGCCCTTCCTTCTTGAGATAGAAGAAGAACGACGGAAGGGCCGACTGCCGGACCTTGGTCGAGATGGACGTGTCGCGCTCAGTCCGACCAACGCCATAGAGGACGACGTTTCCGGGTTTGTTCCGAAGGTAGCGAGCGACCTCATGGGCTTCGGCAAACCGCTTCTCATAGTCGAGGTGGAACACGACGGTCGCGAGCGCGCAGACCGTTGCGGACCAGGCGACGGCGCACTTGAGCCAAGAATCTGGCGGCGACATGTGCTCGCGACGGCGCATCACGGCAATCACCGTCACGACCGTGAACGGAAGCACCGCCGGGAGGATGTAGTGCGGAAGTTTGGTGAGGCTTATGCTGAAGAACACGAGCACGACGAGACCCCAGATCCAGAGGTATCGACCGAGGTGGTCGCTCGGCCAAGCGAACCACCTGGCACGCACGGCCCAGATAGACCAAGGCATGAGCGCCAGGAAGAGCACAAGCGGAAAGTAGACCGGGATCGCCCACGCAGGCGTGAGGTGCGCGAGGTCACCGCCGCGAAACCGTCCGAGGTTTTGCTCGATCAAGAACTTCTGGACGAAGACTTCGCCGTTCGCCAAGTAGCAGGGCACGTACCACGATGCGACCACGACAAGGAACAGGGCGATTCCGGGCAGCCAGTGCCCTTTGAAGTTTGGTCGGAGGTCCGGCATGCGCCAGTACGTGAATCCCGCGATCAGCAGGAAGAACGCGCCAGCGACCGGGCCTTTGGCGAGGAACGCGAACCCGAGCGCGACCGCCGACCACGTTCGCAACTTCGAATTGCCCGTGATCGAGTCGTAGAAGGTCGTCATCGCAAGGGTGAACGCGAGCACGAACGGCGCGTCGGTGAGGAGCATCCTGCCAACGCCGACGACGAGCAAGGAACCGCAGTATGCGGCGGTGGCGACCCTTGCGGTGTCGAGATCGATGTGCCTACGCAAGAAGCGGAACAGCACGAGCGCAGTGAGCAGCGTGCAGGCGACCGATGGGAATCGCGGGCCAAAGTCTTCGCCGAACAGGATAACGCTCGGCGCAGCCAGCCAGTACGCGAGGACCGGCTTTTCAAACCAAGGTTCCCCGTTGAAGACCGGCGTGATCCAGTCGCCCGTGCGGACCATGTTGGCGACGACCGCGCCATAGAAGCCTTCGTCGAGGTCTGTCAGTCCGGTCGCCCAGAAGCCGAAGAACGGCACGATACAGGCGACGAGGAGGGCGACGTTCCTCCAATCCTTGAGCGCCTGCATCGAATCCATTTTGGCACGTTGGGCCCCTCACCCCTGGCCCTCGCGTTCGGAGGGGAGAGGGGTAACTTTGTGAGCGAATGGACGTGCTCGATCAGATCAAGTGGAACGAGGCGGGATTGGTGCCGGCGGTGGTGCAGGACGCGGAGAACGGCCAGGTGCTGATGGTGGCGTGGATGAACCGCGAATCGCTGCAGCGCACAGTCGACACGGGCCGGGCGACGTACTGGAGCCGGTCGCGGCAGTCGTTCTGGGTGAAGGGCGAGACGAGCGGCCACACGCAGACTGTGCGCAACATTGCGTTGGACTGCGACCTCGACACGGTTCTTTTGACGGTCGACCAAGTGGGTGCGGCTTGCCACGAGGGGTACCGCACGTGCTTCTTCCGCGATCTCGTGGGTGGAAGTTTGGTCGTGAACAGCGAACGGCTTTAAGAATCGAGGGAACGGTTCTCCCGCCAGCGGCGGAACTCGGTCTGGAACTGTTCCGACTTGGTGTTGAGCACACCGAGCGATTGGAAGAACACGCCGATTCCCCAGCCAATGACCGGGTAGTAGAACCACGTGAGGTTGCCGTCGCGCACATCGAGGAAGAAGAAGAACGCGACGAAGACGAGGTACATGAGGACGTGTCCGGTCCAACTCGACCTCTGGTGTCGCACGAACTCACGGAAGTGCTCCTTCTCCTCTTTCTCTTTGAGCCATTGTTGTTCCGCACGGACGAGCGCCTCGTCGGAGATGCCCATTTCCTTTGCGGCCGCCAGCATGGCTTCGCGGTCGGAGCCCTTCTGCTGGGCGTCGATCGCAAGTGCTCGGCGAAGGATCTCTTCGGAGTCGTTCTCCTCGAAACGTTGCATGGTTCTTCCCATGTTACAGTCCAGAGGAGGCATGGGTTTCGGCGGGAACGACCAGCGAGGGACACAAGGTGTCCGTTGGCGCAGCCCAGTCCCTTGTGGCGCGGACAGAGCCGCGCCCTCCAACTTGGGCCATTGGAGGTCAGATCGGATCGCCTGGGACGTCGAGGAGGATTCCAGGAAGTTCGGTCAGATGCTTGGCCTCCATCGGCGCCTGGGCGGTTGACTTGAAGGCCTCGATCGTGACCTTTGTTTCGACGGCGTACTCGCCGAGGATGGCGTCCAGGATGATGAACGCCGCACCTACGAGGTCCTTCGGGACGTCGTGTTGAACCGTGGGGACGTAGACCACGATCCGCGCGCGGTTGCCACTAGAGCGCGAGGTGAAGAGCATGTCCGCAGGGGACAGCCGGTTGCCGTTGAACTCGAGCACGATGTCGGTGGCGTCTCGCGCAGGCTGTCGGAACGCGACGATCCTCCAGCCAGGCACCGGTGGCGCAGCGTCTACGACTGTGCGGACCGCCGGAAAGCGGTCACGGATTCCGTCCGCGCTGATCTCGAGGACCATGCCTTGTTCGTCTTGGCCGATTTGAAAGGTGAGGCCCTTTTCGACGCGGTTCAAGCGCGAGCCGAGGTCGTTGACGAGCCTATGGTCCAGGCTTGGGAGGTTTGAGAAGCGCAGCCGGTTTTCCAGGAACCACTCCCAGAACTCCTTAATCGCTTTCTCTTGCTTGTCCTGTTTGTTGCCGAACAGGCCCATTTAGTCCATCGCCTCTTCTGGCGTTTCGGTCGGTTCGCCTTCCCACTTGGCGACACACGCGGCGATGGTCATGTCGCCCGTGACGTTGAGAACCGTGCGGGACATGTCGAGGATGCGGTCGATGCCTAGGACGATGCCGATGGTCTCGACGGGGATGCTGAATCTTTGGATGACGCCGGCGATCATGGGCCATGAGCCGCCGGGCACGCCGGCGGTGCCGATGCCCGCGACGATGGAAAGGAGCATGACCGTGATCTGGTCGCCGAGGGCGAGGTCGATGCCGACGAACTGCGCGAGGAAGAGGATGGTGATGCCCTCGAAGAGCGCGGTGCCGTTCTGGTTTCCCGTCGCTCCGACGGTGAGGACGAACGTGCTGATCTTTCGCGGAAGGCCGAGGTCTTCTTCGGCGGCCTTGAGCGCGGTGGGAAGCGTCGCGTTGCTCGACGATGTCGCGAACGCGGTGAGCATGACGGTCTTCATCTGACGGAAGAACTCGCTCGGCTTTCTCTTGGCGATGAACTTGATGACGAGCGAATAGACAACGAACTGGTGGAAGGCGAGGACCGCGAGCACGATGAGGACGTACTTGCCCAGCGTGGTGATGAGGTCGATGCCGAGTATCGCGCCAGTCCTGAAGACTAGACAGAACACACCAATAGGGGCGAGCATCATTGCAAAGTCGATGACTTTGAGACTGACGGCAAAGAGGCCCTCTAAGAACTGTTTGAGGGGCAGCGCCTTTTCGGGGTCGATCGCGGAGAGTGCGATACCGAACACGAGCGAGAAGAACATGAACGGCAGGAGGCCTCCCGTAAGCGCGCGCGTCGCTTCGAGGACGGGGTTTCGCGGGACGATGCCGAGCGTGGGCGGGTCGGCGTCTGCGGGCTTTTCGGCCGCGCCCTTTTTGGTCGCGGCCTCTTTGTCAATCGCATCGAGGAGCATCGCTCGCTTTTCTTCTGGCAGACCGACGCCAGGCTTGACGGCATTGACCGCGAGCAGGCCGAGGCAGACGGCGATGCCGCTGAGGAGGACGGTCATCACAAGGGCGCGGATGCCGATCCGGCCCACCTTTGTAGCGTCGCCGATCTCGGCGATGCCGAGGGTTAGGGCTGAAAAAAGGAGCGGCACGACGATCATGAAGATCATCGTGAGGAAGATGGTGCCAACGTTATTGGCTATGTTCTCGGAGAACCAGACGAGGCCTTCATTCTTTGGGCCGTCGGGGAGGACGAACTGGAGGATGATTCCGAGCGCGCCGCCTGCGACGAGGGAGAGGAGGATCTTGGTGTGCAGGGGCGTGCGCTTGCGGGCCTGTTCCATCTTAGTGGGGGAGTGTACATTCTTTGGAAGTTCGGGGGTTCGGTGGTTTAAGGATTCGGAAGACTGTGGGGCTCGCGGAGACGCTCGCCCACTCGGTCTGCAACTACGAGTGCCGAAAGGTCAAATTCAAGGGCCGGAAATCACGAGCGGAGTCTCGGCGAGCGGGTCGACCTTGCACTTTTCGGCCCACGGCATGTCGCGGGACCACCACTTGAAGAACTCCTTGTGAGCAAGGCCGATCCGCTTCTCGTCCGACCAACTCTCGGTGGTTGCTTCGCCGTCGATGGCTGCCCGCAAGTTGATCGACGACTTGTAGTGAGTTTTCCCGAGTCGCAACTCGTCAATGAACACGAGCGCACGTTCCTTGTGCCAGATATCGAAGTTTGCTGAGACGATGAGCGACTGGAAGATCAGACGCGCCTTTGTGTCTGCGCTTGTCGAAACGATGCCATCAGTCGTGCGCTGGCCGCCCATTTTGGCGTAGAACGCCGCAATCGCCCTGATTTCTGTATCGTCCTTAGTGTTCGAGACCTGTGTGATCAGGAATCGATCCACTGGTGTCGGAACATATCCGCCGTTGTAATCGATCAAGTTTTGGTGATACTTGCGGAGCCATTCGCCTTTGTCCGCCGCCGAGTTGTATCTCCATTTGAATACTGTCACTCCGAACACAGTCTGTGGTTCGACGAGGGCGATCTTTTGTGCGCAGGCTCCTGCCACGACGATTAGCACGGTCGCGCTGAGCACCCAGATGAAGGCTTTGCGGACTCTCTTCACGCTTGGTCTCATTGTAACAGGGAACTGCGAGTCTGGCTTGCGTATCTCTCGGTGCCGAAGAACCGGCACCCTCCCGTGCGCAGGCTAGAGCTAGCGGCTGCGGTTTGCGTCTTCCAGCCCGTTCATCCTTCGACAGGCTCAGGATGACGGGCTGGGGTCATAGGGTTCGGAGGTCATAATTCGTGCTCGTGAAGAAGGCGCTGGTGGTTTGGGGCGGTTGGGACGGTCATGAGCCGGAGGAAGTGGCGGGGCACTTTGCCACTGTGTTGGAACATGAGGGTTACGACGTGCGCGTCTCAAACACGCTGGACGCGTTCCTCGATCCCGGACTGAAGGACTTGTCGTTGATCGTTCCCGTGTGGACGATGGGGGAGATCACACACGAGCAGTGCAAGGCCGTGTGCGACGCGGTCGAGAGCGGAGTCGGAATTGCGGGTTGCCACGGTGGGATGTGCGATTCTTTTCGCAACGCGACGGATTGGCAGTTCATGACTGGCGGGCAGTGGGTAGCGCACCCCGGCAACGACGGTGTGCGCTACAAGATCGAGTTTCGCGGGTCGCACGACGTGATCGACGGGATTGCCGACTTCTGGATCGAGAGCGAGCAGTACTACATGCACGTCGATCCGGGCGCGCAGGTGTTGGCGACGTGCCGCTTTCCTCACGACGACTTCCCTGGCCCGCACAGCGGCAACCCTTGCGACATGCCGCAGGTGTGGGTGAAGAGTTGGGGCCGAGGGCGGGTGTTCTATTGCGCGCTCGGGCACAGCCGTGCGGTGTTCGACGTCGCAGAAGCGACCGAACTGATGCGGCGGGGGTTTGTGTGGGCGGCGGGGAATGGAGTAGGGAGTAAGGAGTAGGTGCACGGTCTGCCGCGGAGCGGTCAGACCGTGGCACCCTGCTGACGGCGTCGCGCCCTATGGCTATCCTTAGGCCACAAGCGCAGGCTAAAGCCTGCGGCTACAAGGATGTAGTGGATGAAGCCGTGCCTTCAAAGTCGAAAGTCGGCTGGAGGGTGAGGCGAAAGGTACCCTTTCGGCTCGCTCATGTCCGTTGTCCAGATCATTCCTTTAGGCGGTGCCGGCGAGATCGGCAAGAACTGCACAGTCGTCCGCCAAGGGGACGACATCATTGTCGTCGACTGCGGCATCTCGTTCCCGCACGAGGAGCACTACGGCGTCGACATCGTCATCCCTGACTTCTCCTATCTGATCGAGAACAGGGAGTTAGTGCGCGGGATCTTCATCACGCACGCGCACGAGGACCACGTCGGCGCACTGAGTTTCTTGTTGCCGGACCTCGACGTGCCGGTGGTGGCGACGCCTTTCACCGCGGCGATGATCAAGAGCAAGTTGGAAGAGCGGATGCGCGGCGTGGACGTGGACATCCAGGAGGTGGAGCCTGGGGACACCGTGGACGTCGGGCCGTTCAGCGTGGAGTACGTCCGCGTGACTCACTCGATCCCCGAGACGTGCGCGCTTGCGATCACGACGTCGCAGGGCGTCGTCCTATTCACCGCGGACTTCAAGTTCGACTTCACCCCGGTCGATGGACTAACGAGCGACATTGCGCGGTTGACGGAGATCGGCAAGGGTGGCGTGCTCGCGCTGGTGAGCGACTCGACGAACATTGAGCGTCCAGGCTGGGGACCAAGCGAAAGCGACGTGAGCGACGGGCTTCGGCGCGCGTTCACGCACGCGCCTGGGCGCGTTCTAATGACGATGTTCAGCAGCAACGTGCACCGAATGCAGCAGGCGCTGGACGTCGCGAAGGAGACGAAGCGGAAGCTTGCGGTCGCCGGAAGGCGCATGGACGCGACTTTGCAGTTGGCGGCTTCGCTCGGTTATGTGAAAGTGCCGGAGGGGACGTTTGTTCGATTGGAGGACATCCAGAAGTACGCGGACAAGGAACTTGTGATCCTGACGACTGGGTCGCAAGGCGAACCGATGGCGGCCTTGAGTCAGATGTCGCGGCAAGAGTACGGGAGGATGCAGATCAAGGCGGGAGACACAGTGCTGTACTCGGCGAGGCCGATCCCTGGGAACGAGGGCGCGATCTGGCGGACCGTCAACCGCTTGTTCTTGTTAGGCGCCAACGTGATCACCGAGAGCGAAGTGCCGATCCATGTGAGCGGCCACGCCTACCGCGAGGAGGTCAAGATGATGGTGAACATCACGCGGCCCCACTACATCGTTCCAGTGCACGGCGAGCCGCGGCACCAGTTCATGTACCGCGAGCTGGCGATCGAGATGGGTTGGCCGGAGCACCGCGTGTTCGCGATACAGAACGGCCAGACGTTGATGATCGGGGCGAAGACCGCCGAGTACGGGCCCGAGGTCGCCTGGGGCGAACTGCTTATCGACCAGCATGGGGACGTTGCCGTGACCGAGCCCGTGCTCGCCGAGCGGACAGCGCTTGGAAGCGACGGTGTGGTGGTGGTCTCGGTCGGGGTCGATCTCAAGCAGGGGTTTGTGACGACGCGGCCTGCGCTTGTGAGCCGCGGGTTCAGCGGGCAGGACGAAGTGCTGGAGGACGGGATGGACGCCGTCCACGACGCACTGGATGGAATGCCGGAGCGATCTCGCAAGGACGCCGAATCTGTACGCCTTGCTATAGAACAGGCCATGGGTCGGACGATTCACAAGAGATGTCGGCAGCGACCGGTCGTGATCGGGGTCGTGGTCGCCGAGAACAGTTAAGAGACTGTTCAAAGAAGCCAAACCTGGTAGGATTGCGGGCAGGGCTTGAGCCTGATTTGAAGGTATTGTCATGGAACTTGCGGGGATTGGTCCGCATTCTGGGCAATCGTTCGGGGATTTATTATGAGGACTCGTTTTGCTTTCGCTCTCGCTGGACTGGCGCTCGTTACGACGAGCCAGGCGGCGATCACTCTCACGCACAACACTAGTGTCGTGAACATCAATGAGAACACGGCTACCGTTGATAACTGGTTCGTTGGTGGCATCGACAATGTTTTTGAGCACAGTTACTGGTTCCGTGTCGGCGACGCAGGCAATGCGGCACTCATCAGCACGATCAGCGCACCGACTGTGACGCTGTTTGGCACGCGCGGCGCAGAGGTCATCTATTCGAACAACAACTTCCGCGTGACGGTGAGTTACTTGCTTACCGGCGCTGGAAACGGACAGATGGCCGACCTTGCGGAAAGCGTCCTCGTTGAGAACCTCGGAGGCGCCGCTTCGTTCCGTTTGTTCCAGTACAACGACTACGACATGAACGGCGACGCTGGCAACGACACTGGCGAGCGCTTGAACAGTTCGACGATCCGTATGCAGGACAACGGTGTGACCGCGATCACTGCCGTCGAGGGTGGCACTCCGATTCCGGAGTTCTCTGAGATCGCGCTTTGGCCGTCGACCCGCAACAGTATCGACAACACGAACGGTTACAACCTGAACACCGTCGCTGGCGGCGGGATCGGTCAGACCGTGGTCGGCGACGTCGCCTATGGGTTCCAATGGAACCGCGACATGGGCGTGAACGGCGCGTTCTTGGTCAGCACGGACAAGGTCGCGGCCGTCCCCGAGCCGGGTTCGATGATCGCCCTTGGCCTCGGTGCCGCAGCGCTTCTCGCGCGACGCCGACGCAAGGCAGCGTAACGTACCGAAAGCAACGAGATGCGCCGCTGGGCTTTGGCTCAGCGGCGCTTTCTTTTGTCTTAAGCGTGGAACGGGCCCGTGTTGCCGACTGGTAATCTCAGGGGCAAATGAGCAGCGTTCGTGTCCTCGTCGGCACCAAGAAAGGTGCGTTCGTGTGTACTTCCGACGGCAAGCGGAAGGACTGGAAGATCGATGGCCCCCACTTCGGGGGCTGGGAGGTGTATCACATGAAGGGATCGCCTGCCGATCCCAACCGGATCTATGCGTCGCAGACAAGCCCGTGGTTCGGGCAAGTGATCCAACGATCGGACGACGGCGGCA
This sequence comes from uncultured Fimbriimonadaceae bacterium, assembly GCA_964529975.1. Taxonomy (GTDB): domain Bacteria; phylum Armatimonadota; class Fimbriimonadia; order Fimbriimonadales; family Fimbriimonadaceae; genus JADFMN01. The sequence goes on along the minus strand of CAZGXW010000031.1, from coordinate 11,285 downwards.
AGACGTGGGACACGCCGGGCAGCACCGAAGCAGAGCGGATGACGGAGTGGGGCATGCCGGGCGGCGAGAGCAACAAGTTCGTGTACGCCGGCGACCCCGGGACGCACAAGTTCTTCGACGGGACGGACAAGCCTTGGGAGTTCAAGCGCGTTTGGCACATGGAGCCTTCGGCGACAGACCCGAACACGGTGATCGCCGGCGTCGAGGACGCGGCGCTGTTCAAGACGACGAACGGCGGCGCCACTTGGGAAGAGATGCCTGGCCTTCGCCAACACGCCAGCGCGCAGGGCTGGCACCCAGGAGCCGGCGGGCTGTGCTTGCACTCGATCCTAATCGACCCGGCGAACGAGAAGCGCATGTGGGTCGCGATCTCTGCTGCCGGATGCTTCCGGTCGGAGGACGGTGGCGCGACGTGGAAGCCGATCAACAAGGGCTTGGTCTCGAACTTCATGCCCGATCCGACAGCCGAGGTCGGGCACTGCGTGCACAGGATCGCGCTGCACCCCTCGAACCCAGACCGGCTCTACATGCAGAAGCACTGGGACGTGATGCGGAGCGACAACGCCGGGGACGAGTGGACCGAGGTGAGCGGAAACTTGCCTAGCGACTTCGGGTTCCCGATCGACGTGCACGCGCACGAGCCGGAGACGATCTACGTGGTGCCGATCTTGAGCGACAGCCAGCACTTCGTGCCCGATGGAAAGTTGCGCGTGTACCGGTCGAAGTCGGGTGGCAACGAGTGGGAGGCCTTGACGAACGGGCTTCCGCAACAAGACTGCTATGTGAACGTTTTGCGCGAAGCGATGTGCGTCGATTCGATGGACGACTGCGGGATCTACTTTGGAACGACAAGCGGCGAAGTGTATTGCTCGCCGAACGGAGGCGACTCGTGGGCCCCGATCGGCGAGCACTTCCCGAGCGTGCTGTCGGTCGAGGTGCAGACGCTGAAATGACGCGCGTTGTCTTGCCGTTCCATCTCCGCAATCTGGCTCGAGTGGTTGGCCAGGAAGTCGTGGTGGAAGTCGTCGGGCCTGTGACGATCTGTTCCGTGCTGGACGCGGTGGAGGCGGCCTATCCGATGTTGCGCGGGACGATCCGCGAGCACGAGAGCGGTCAGAGGCGGCGGCTTTTGCGGTTCTTCGCCTGTGGCGAGGACATTTCGTTCGAGCCGATGGACAAGGTGTTGCCGTCGGCGATCGCCGATGGGAGCGAGCCGTTCATGGTGATCGGCGCGATCGCGGGCGGCTAGTAGTTCGGCTGCGTCGGGTCGATCTGGTCGATCCAAGCACGCATGCCGCCTGTGAGGTTGCTGACTTTCTTGAAGCCTGCGGCCCTAAGAAACTCGCAGGCTTGCGCGCTCCGCGATCCCATGAGGCAATAGACGACAATCTCGTCCTCGCTGTTGAGTTCGTGGATCCTTGCTGGAAGGTCACCGAGGGGGATGTGGTGTGCGTTAGGAATGCGGTTGATCTCGACTTCGTGCGGCTCGCGGACGTCGACTAGAACGACCTCGGCGAGCGTCTCGTGCAGTCGATTCGCATCGATCTCGCTTTCGAACCGCACGTGTTGCAGTCCGCAGAAGGACTCGTAGTCGATGAGGCCGGTGACTGTGGGACTGTCGCCACAGATTGGGCATTGCGGGTCGCGCTTGATCTTGACCTCGCGGAAACGCATGTTGAGCGCGTCGTAGAGGAGGAGGCGGCCTTTTAGCGTCTCGCCTTTGCCGAGGACCAACTTGATTGCCTCGGTCGCCTGGATGAGACCGATGACTCCTGGCAGGACGCCGAGGACTCCGCCCTCGGCGCAACTAGGGACGGTACCGGCAGGCGGCGGCTCTGGGAACAGGCAGCGGTAGCACGGTCCGTCTTCGTGCGCGAAGAGAGTGGCTTGTCCGTCGAAGCGGAATATCGAGCCGTAGACGTTCGGCTTCTTGAGCAAGACACAGGCGTCGTTGACGAGGTAGCGGGTTGGGAAGTTGTCGGTCCCGTCGATGACGACGTCGTAGGCCCTGAAGATGTCGAGCGCGTTCTCGCTCGTTAGCCTCGCTTCGTGTGCGGTCACTTCGACGTTCGGGTTGATGGCGTGGACTTTTTCTTTCGCCGATTGGAGCTTGCTCTTGCCGACGTCTTCAGTCGTGTGAACAATTTGGCGCTGGAGGTTCGTAAAGTCGACGGTGTCAAAGTCGAC
>CAZGXW010000031.1:0-8998 GCA_964529975.1 uncultured Fimbriimonadaceae bacterium | reverse complement strand
ATCAAGTACGAACCGCAGGCTTCTTGGGCTTCACTTCTCTGCTGCCGACGACCGCTTTCGAGGGCAGGAGCACCTGCTTGAGGAACTTGCCCGTGTGCGAGGCCGCGACCTTGGCGACGTCTTCGGGAGTCCCCGTCGCGACGATTTTGCCGCCTCCGTCGCCGCCCTCTGGGCCAAGGTCGACAATCCAGTCGGCTGTCTTGATGACATCGAGGTTGTGCTCGATGACGAGAACCGTGTTGCCCTTGTCGACGAGGTCATGGAGCACGGCAAGGAGGCGTCGGACGTCCTCGAAGTGCAGGCCCGTTGTCGGCTCGTCGAGGATATAGAGGGTCGATCCTGTCGCGCGCTTGCTAAGTTCGCTGCTGAGTTTCACGCGCTGAGCCTCACCACCACTGAGCGTGGTCGCGGGCTGTCCCATGCGCAGATACCCAAGTCCGACTTGCTCCAAGGTCTCGAGTTTGCGATAGATCTTTGTGATCGGCTGGAAAAACGCGCACGCCTCTTCGATCGTCATTTCCAGCACGTCACTGATCGACTTGCCCTTGTACTTGACCTCGAGAGTCTCTCGGTTGTAGCGCTTCCCCTTGCAGACCTCGCACGGTACGTAGACGTCTGGAAGGAAGTGCATCTCGATCTTGATGATGCCGTCGCCCTTGCAGGCCTCGCAACGGCCACCTTTAACGTTGAACGAGAAACGACCGTTCTGGTAGCCACGCATCTTGGCATCCGGCGTCTTGGCAAACAGTTCTCGGATCATGTCGAACGTACCGGTATATGTCGCGGGATTGGAACGCGGAGTACGACCAATCGGCGACTGATCGATGTCGATCACTTTGTCGAACCGGTCGGCGCCTTCGATCGACTTGTGCTCTTGCCACGTCGATCTCGTGCCATAGACTTCGTACATCAGCCGCGGGAAGAGGGTGTCCTGTACGAGCGTGGACTTACCGCTGCCGCTGACTCCTGTGACGCAGACGAACAAACCGAGCGGAACGCTAACGTCCACGTTTTTTAGATTGTGGCCCTTTGCGCCCTTCACGGTGATCGCATCGAACCCTGAGGCCTTCCCGTTCTTGTCCGCCCGGACCGTGTACCTTGGTCGCCTCCGTTGCGCGGGCACGGCAATCGACTCCCGCCCGTTGAGAAAGTCGCTGGTCGGCGACTTACGCTTGAGAAACTGGTCGAGCGTGCCCTCGTTGACGACCTTGCCACCATGTTCGCCCGCGCCAGGGCCGAGATCGATGAGCCAGTCCGCCGCGCGCATCGTGTCCTCGTCGTGCTCGACGACGATCACGGTGTTGCCGAGGTCGCGCAGTCGAAGAAGCGTCTCGATCAGTTTGTGGTTGTCGCGCTGGTGGAGGCCGATCGATGGCTCGTCGAGGATGTATAGGCAGCCCATCAGGCCGCTACCGATCTGCGTGGCCAACCGGATTCGTTGTGCCTCGCCACCGGCCAGCGTGTTCGCCGAGCGGTTCATCGTCAGGTACGAGAGCCCGACGTCGTTGAGGAAGCGGAGACGTTCGATGATCTCCTTGACCGCGCGCTCTGCGATCGCAAGTTGGCGCTTGTTCAGTTTCTTTGGCAGAGCGACGAAGAACCCTAGCGCGTCGGAGACCGCCATCGAGGTTACGTCGGAAATGTCCCTGTCGGCGACTTTGACGGCGAGCGACTCGGGCTTGAGCCTCCGCCCTTGGCACACCGGGCATGGGTTGGTGCGCATGTACTGCGACAAGTCGGCTTTGACCCACTCGCTCTCCGTCTGCTCATAGCGCTTTTTGAGCACGGCAAGGACTCCGTCCCATTTGCTCTTGAACTTTCGTTCGCTCTTGCCATACTTCATCACGACCGTGATGGGTTCTGGAAGGCCGTGCCAGACAGACTCCATGTGCTTGGCGCTGATCTTCTTTACGGGCAGAGACGCGTCGAACCCGACCTCCTTGCCGACTCCGTCGAGCACTTGCGGCCACCATTCCTTTACTTCGCCCGACTTGTACACAAAGGGGACGATCGCTCCGTCGCGAAGCGGGAGGGAATCGTCAGGGATAATGAGTTCGGGCTCGAACTCGGTCTTGGTGCCAAGGCCCGTGCACTCTGGGCACGCGCCGTAGGGCGAGTTGAACGAGAACATGCGAGGCTCGAGTTCGGGCATCGAGAACCCACAGTTCGCACACGAATAGTGCTCGGAGTACTGAGTGTCGACGGTCTTTCCCTTCGCACCCTCGTGCGAGACCGTGACCATTCCTTTGCCCATTTTGAGAGCGGTCTCGACGGAGTCTGCGAGACGCCGCTCAATGCCTTCCTTCATCACGATTCGGTCGATGACGACTTCGATCGTGTGCTGCTTGTAGCGGTCCATTGGGATGTCGTCGGTGACCTCGTACATGGTTCCGTCGACTCGAACGCGGACATAGCCAGCTTGTTGGACCTCTTGCAGTTCCTTTTGATACTGTCCCTTTCTTCCTCGAACGATCGGTGCGAGGATCTGGAGTTTCGTTCCCTCAGGGAGTGCTCGCACGGCGTCAACGATCACGTCCGTAGATTGGCGGACGATCGGTGTGCCGCATTTGGGGCAGTACGGCGTTCCTGCGCGGGCAAAGAGGATTCGCAGGTAGTCGTATATCTCGGTGACGGTACCAACGGTCGAACGAGGGTTTCGCGACGCGCTCTTCTGATCGATGCTTACGGCAGGCGACAGACCGTCGATGTGGTCGACGTCCGGCTTGTCCATTTGCCCGAGGAACTGTCTCGCGTAAGCGCTGAGAGACTCGACGTAGCGACGCTGGCCCTCGGCGTAGATCGTGTCGAAGGCGAGCGACGATTTGCCGCTGCCGCTCAGTCCCGTGATCACGACCAGTTTGTCGCGGGGGATTTCAACCGTGACGTTTTTCAGGTTGTTCTCGCGGGCTCCGACCACCACGATCTTGTCTTGGGGCATGCGCAATGGATTCTACCTCGGAAAATAGTAGACGTATGTATCTGTCCCGATTGATTCTCCCCTTGGAGGAGTTCCGCTATCATGTGGCTATGAAGCGGTTCGCTTTGCTCGGCTTGATCGTGCTGGTCGTTGCCCTCGGGTGCAAGGAGAAGGAAGAGCCCCTCGCCGAGCCTCCTTCGGGCGAACAGACCTCTGCACAGCCTTCAGGCGGTGGATCGAACGACATCGGGATCGTGTCTCCGGCAGCCGGCACTTCGTCTCCTGTCACGAACCCTGGGGCGGTCCAAGGATCGGGCGGCGGCAGCGTCGGAGCGGCGGCCAAGGGCCAGGCGCACAAGGCTGCCGAGAAGGCTGGGGGCACGAGCCTGAACCAACTCGACGACCAATAGAGGAATGGGGCGGATAACGGGACTTGAACCCGCGACCTCCTGAGTCACAGTCAGGCACTCTAACCAGCTGAGCTATACCCGCCGCAGAGGCTCAATTATGGCGCAGGTCCGGCATACTGTCAACGAAGCCCTATGCCGCTCATCCATCTGCCCGGAGTCGCCGGCGCCGACGAGGCCGGGCGCGGGCCCCTCGCCGGTCCCGTGGTGTGTGCGGCCGTCGTCCTGCCATCTGGGTTCTCGATCGAGGGGCTGAACGATTCTAAGAAACTCAGCGCAACAGCGAGAGAGGCACATGCCGAGCGCATTCGTCGCGACGCGGAGTGGTGGATCGAAGTCGTTGGCGTTGAAGAGATCGATCGCCGAAACATTCTTCGCGCATCGATGTTTGGGTTGGCGCGCGCTATAGAGAGGATCGCGTGTTCGCGCGCGCTTGTCGACGGAAACACGCTTCCGCCCACGCGCGTCGAGACTGAGGCGATCGTGAAAGGAGACGGCAAGTACGCGTGCATCGCTGCAGCGTCGATCTTGGCGAAGGTCGAGCGAGACCGGATCATGCGCGAACACGCCGAGGCGTTTCCTGTTTACGGATTCGATGTGAACTTCGGCTATGGAACGCCTGATCACCTCGGTGCTTTGAGACAGCACGGGCCTTGCGCAATCCATCGACGCTCCTTCTCACCCGTAAGCGAAATGGTCAATCAACCATGTCTAGCCTTCGACGAGTAGGTTCTGACGCCGAGGACCGGGCGGCCGAGTATCTCCTCGGTATCGGTTATACGGTCGTCACGAGGCGTTTCAAGTCGAGCCGCGGGGAGATCGACATCGTGGCCCTCGACGGGCAGACACTGGTCTTTGTCGAGGTGAAGTCGCGACGAACCGACGACGCCCCGGAAGCAGAGGTGGACGCAAGGAAAGTGAGCGACCTGTCAAGGGCTGCTGACGAATACTTGCACAAATCTGGGCTTACCGAGACACCAGTGCGCTACGACTTGATCGCCGTCACGCCCGATGGACTCCGCCACCACATCGATGCGTTCCGGGCCGTCTAGGCTTCGCGGTCGACCACTTCTTGGAGCATGTACCGCTTGTAGTCCATGCCACTGATACCCCGGAGTGCTGCAATCCTTTCGTGCGTCGGCGGATGGGTGCTAAAGATCCCGCGCGCCTCGAGCGCCTGGAACGGATTGATGATGTACATGTGTTCGGTCGCTTTGTTCGCGGCCTGCATCTTAAGGCCGCTTCCCGCGATCTTCTCGAGGGCGCGCGCCAAGCCGTCGGGGTTGCGAGAGAGTTGTGCGGCCGTCGCGTCGGCCATAAACTCGCGGCGCCTGCTCACGGCAAGTTCGAGCAACCTCGCAAAGATCGGCGCAAGGATGGCGAGGACGATCGCAATGACGACAAAGACGATGGCCCCCTGGTCGTTTCCGCGACTGCGCCTCCCTCCGCCAGCGTGCCACATGTTCCTCAGGAAGAAATGGGAGATCATCGGGATCAAGCCGACCACGATGGCAAGCGTGGTCATGAAACGCACGTCGTTGTTGCGGATATGTGCGACCTCGTGTGCGACGACGCCCTGCAACTCCTCACGGTCGAGTCGCTCGAGAAGGCCGGTCGTCACAGCGACGACGCCCGTCTTTGGCGAGCGTCCGGTCGCAAACGCGTTTGGCGAAGGGTCGTCGATCACATAGACGTGCGGCGTTGGAATCCCCGCCGCGAGCGCCATCTCTTCGGTCACGTTGTTGACGACCTGCAGTTCGTAGGGCGTTGCCTCCCTTGCCTGGTTCATCTTGAGGACGATGCCGTCGCCCGCGTTCCATGCGACCAGTGCGACGATCAGGCCAAGAGCGGCCGACCCAACGAGACCGATGACAAAGTAGTCGGGCGCATAGGCTCCCACGACTGCGCCGCCGAGCGCGGCGAGCAGCAAGACGACCATGAGGCCGTACACGACGCTTAAACGCGAGTTCGCCCTTATCTGTTGGTGGATAGTCCGACGCATCGCCGAAGGTTATGCGAGTCCGCGCTTCGGCGCGTTGCACTCCTTTTCCTTGCGCTTGACGTCGTACATCTTCGAGTCGGCCCTTGCGAGCGCGCTCTCGGCTCCGTCGGCACTGTGGGCAATGCCCACCGAGGCCCACATCCGCACAGGATGGCCGGCGACGCTGAGCGTGAAGTCGAGCCCCTTCTTGAACCGTTCGGCGGCCTTCTCAGCAGACAGACGGTCTGTGTTGAGGAGCACGACCGCAAACTCGTCACCCCCGACTCGGGCGACAAAGTCGGATTCGCGCACCAGTTTTTCGAGCCTCGCCGCAAAGGCGCGGAGGGCGTCGTCGCCGGCCTCGTGGCCATAGAGGTCGTTGATCGGCTTAAAGTCGTTCAAGTCGATCAGCATCACGGCGAACGGCTCTTTCGTCGCGCCAGCGACGGCGTTGTCGTAGACGATGTCGAACGCTCGCCTGTTCGGAAGGCCCGTGAGGGGGTCTTCGCCTGCCATGCGGGCCATCTTTTGGATCTCTTGGACGAGACGGTGTTCGATCGCGCGGTTCGCCGTGACGTCCGTCACCACTTGCAGCGCACCGAGCGGCATACCGTCAGAATGCCGCAGCACCCTAGACGAGACGACCGCGACGCGGCGCAAGCCCGAAGACGTCTTGAACTCGACTTCGAACCGCTCGTCGCGCAAAAGGTCGACTTCGTGGACGAGGAACTCCCTGGCGTTGCGACCCACGAGTTGCTCAATAGGAACCTCCAGCCACTTGCAGGCAGCGCTGTTCGCCTCGATCACCTTGCCGGTCGAATCGAGCCGCCATACGGCCTGTCGCATCTGCTCGACCAAGAACTCGTACTCAGAGACGATCTGGTCGGACTGGTGCGACGGGGCGTGCACGTGGAAAGGGTCACGTCCCTTCACTTGCTTTAAATACGCCTGGGCGGGCAGGTGTGATTCTGCCAATGGCGGAGTGGGCCTAGTGGTTGTGCCGGATAGACCTAGTGGACGCTGGCTCCTTCGGGCGCCTCGTGCTCTGGTTCTAGCAGGATCGCTTGGCCGTCCGCGTCGTCCGCGGCGAGCACCATGCCTTGGCTCTCCAAGCCCATCATCTTGCGCGGTTTGAGGTTTGCGACCACGACGACTTGCCGGCCAATGAGTTGCTCCGCCGTGTACTTCTGCTTGATCCCTGCGAGTATCTGCCTCTTCTCGTCACCGATCTTCACCTGCAACTTCATGAGTTTATCGCTGGCCTCGACGGGCTCCGCCTCGATGATTCGCGCTACGCGCAGTTGCACCTTTGCGAAGTCGGGGAACTCGATCGTGTCGTCTTTCTTCTCTTCGGTCTGCACTTTCTTCTCCGGCGCGGCTTGGGCCGCAGTTTCCATCGGTTTCTTGGTGTCAAGTCTTGGGAACATGGGGACGGGCTGGTTGAGCGCGGTCCCTGCTGGGAGCGACGCTTCGTCACCGATCGATTTCCATTCACTGATCGGCGGCAGGCCGAGCTGTGAGGCGATCGCATCGGCAGCGGTGGGGATGAACGGTCGCACCATTCCCTCTGCCGATCGCAAGAGGAAGAGCATCGAGCGGAGCACTTGTGGCAGGCTGGGATCGTTGCTCTTGGCCAGGGCCCAGGGAGCCCGCTCGTCAACGTACTTGTTCAAGAAGCGAGCACACTCCATCGCGGCATCGATGGCTTCGTGGAGGCGGTGCGTCTCCATCGCTTTCTCAAAGCGGGACTTGTTCTCCCGAACCGCGTTGACGACGCGTGGCTCGCAAGCCCCTGCCGGAACCTTGCCATCGACGAACTTGTGCGCCATCGTGAGCGTGCGGTTGAGAGCGTTGCCGAGGTCGTTCGCCAGGTCAGCGTTGTACATCCGGTCGACTTCGGACTGTGTGAAGTTCGTGTCGTTGTCGTAAGGCAGTGCGCGCGCAAGACAGAACCTCAGGGCGTCGACGGCGAGGGGCCGCGCGCACCCTGCCTCCCCAAACCTGTCGATCACTCCCGTGTGCGTGAGCACGTTCCCCTTCGACTTGCTCATCTTTGCGTCGGCGAACGTGAACCACCCGTGGGCGATTACTGTCTTCGGTAGCGGCAACCCTGCACCCATGAGCATCGCGGGCCAAAGCGTCGCATGGAAGCGTGTGAATATCTCCTTCGCCATCCAGTGCACGTCGGCGGGCCACAAGTCTTCCCAACCCTTGTTGGGCCAACCCGTCGCTGCAAGGTAGTTTATGAGCGCGTCGAACCAGACATAGATCACTTTACTGTCGTCGCCGGGCACGGGGATGCCCCAACCGGGGTTCGATCTTGAAATACAAAGGTCGCGAAGTCCCTGATTGATGAATGCCACGACTTCGTTGCGCCTGCCTTCGGGAAGCAGCAGCAGTTCCCCGCTCTCGATCTTTTCGAGCAGCGGCACTTCAAACGCAGAGAGTTTGAAGAACCAGTTCTCTTCCTCGACCCATCGCACTTCGTTCCCGTCAGGGCTCTTGCCGTCGACGAGGTCCGCCTCGCGCACGAACGTCTCCGCGCTGACGTCGTACCAACCCTCGTACTTGTCGAGATAGATGTGACCATTGTCCAGTAGGACTTTGAAGAGCGCTTGCGCCGCTTCCTTGTGACGTTTGGAGGTCGTGCGGAAGAACACGTCGTAGCCGATGTTCAGGCTGTCGAACGTCTCGACCCACAGCGCGCTGATGCGGTCGACGAAGGCCTGTGGCTTCTCGCCAGACTTCTCCGCTGCTTCGAGGATTTTGAGGCCGTTCTCATCTGTGCCCGTCAAGAAGTAGGCGTCCTCGCCCTTCATCTGGTGCCATCGCTTGGTCGCGTCACAGACCAGGGTCGTCAGCGCGTGCCCGACGTGGGGCGTCGAATTGACGTAATAGATCGGTGTCGTAACGTAGAACCGCTTGGGCATCCAGGGGGGAATGATACCGGCGAGCGTACGGCTCGCGGGGTCGCTCGCCCTCCCCGCTCCTAGCCTACGATCACAAGGGTAAAGCCGTCGTACCCCTTCGCGCCGACCGTCTGGACCGTCGTCGCCGAGACGTTCGTGTACGTCGGCAGCGTGTCATTGAACCGCCTGATCCCCAGTACCATCTCGTTGTCGCTCTTCGGATCGGCGACCGCCCCACCGCGAACGACGTTGTCGACGACGATCACCGAACCAGGGCGCGAAAGTCGCACCGCGTGCGCGAAGTAGTCTGCCGTCGACTGTTTGTCCGCGTCGATGAACGTCAGGTCGAAGGGGCCTTCTAGCGTAGGCAATGTCTCGATCGCAGGACCAACCCGCAGTTCGATTCGACCCATGACGCCCGCTCGCTCAAAGTTCGTGCGCGCGACCTCGGCGTGGTGCGGGTCGATTTCGAGGGTCGTGAGCATCCCGTCACCAGGCAGTGCGCGTGCAAGCCAGATCCCGCTGTACCCGCCTAGCGTGCCGACTTCGAGGATTCTCTTTGCGCCGACCATCCGGGCGAAGAGGTGCAACATCTTCCCGTGTGCAGGAGTCAGACTGATCGCCGGAAGCCCGTGCTCTTTGCTCGAGATCGTCGCCGCGCGCAGTGCATCGTCCTCTTCCACACACACCTGTTCGATGTAAGCGTCAACGGCGTCCCATGTCGCTTGGTCCATTGAACACGGACTATACCGAGACTTACTCAGCGTAAAGAGCCATTCCCTGC
>CAZGXW010000030.1:26896-31627 GCA_964529975.1 uncultured Fimbriimonadaceae bacterium | reverse complement strand
TCAATCATTGCACTGAACCCTTGTACCAAACGAGCCCCGAGGTCTCTCAACCTCGGGGCTCCCGCGCCCGCTCTCGCTCCCGCTCCCGCCCCTACTTCTCTTCCTTGAACTCAGCGTCGATCACGTCTTCGTCTTTCCCGCCACCGACGCCAGCGCCGACGGGCTCTTCCGATTCTCCCGAGCCGGCCTTCGCCTGATACACCTTCTCGGCCAAGCGATGGCTCTCTGCCTCGAGCTCGTCATAGGAAGTCTTGATCGCCTCGTGGTTGTCGGCCTCGACCGCGTCCTTCAGCGACTTGATCTTGTCCTCGATCGAAGACTTCTCGTCCTCGCTCAGGTCCCCGCCGAGGTCTTTGACCATCTTCTCGGTCGAAGACACCAAGCGGTCCGCGTCGTTCTTCAGTTGCGCGACCTCGCGGATCTTCGTGTCGAGGTCCGCGTTCGCCTCGGCCTCCTTCACCTTCTGCTCGATTTCGTCCTTGCTCAGGTTGCCCGAGCCGGTGATCGTGATCTTCTGCTCGTTGCCCGTCGCCTTGTCGTGCGCGGTCACGTTCAAAATGCCGTTCGCGTCGATGTCGAACGTCACCTCGATCTGCGGCACGCGCGCCGGAGAGGGCGGAATGCCGCTCAGGTTGAACTGTCCAAGGCTTTTATTGTCCTTGGCCAGCGGGCGCTCGCCCTGCAGGATGTGGATCGTGACCTCGGTCTGGTTGTCCGCCGCCGTCGTGTAGGTGCGCGACTTCTTCGTCGGGATCGTCGTGTTGCGCTCGATCAACTTGTCCGTAATGCCGCCCTGCGTCTCAACGCCGAGGCTCAAAGGCGTCACGTCGAGAAGGAGGATGTCGCGCACGTCGCCTCCGAGCACGCCCGCCTGGATCGCCGCGCCGATCGCCACGACCTCGTCAGGGTTGACCGTGCGGTTCGGATCTTTACCGGTCATCTTCTTGACCAGTTCTTGCACCATAGGGATGCGCGTCGAGCCGCCGACGAGGATCACCTCGTCGAGCGCCTTCATGTCCACCTTCGCCCCCTTCAGCGCCTCCTCGACCGGCTTGCGGATGCGGTCCAGCAGGTCGGCGCACATGTCCTCGAACTTGGCGCGGGTGAGCGTGGTCTCCAGGTGGATTGGTTCGTTGTCCTTTGCCGTGATGTACGGCTCGTTGATGTCGCTGCTCACGTTGGCCGAGAGTTCGATCTTCGCCTTTTCGCTGGCGAGCCGCAGTCGCTGGAGGGCCTTCGAGTCTTTGCGAAGGTCTACGCCGTGCTGCTTCATGAACTCGGTTGCGAGCCAGTCCACGATCTTCTGGTCGAAGTCGTCGCCGCCCAAGTGGCTGTCGCCCGCTGTCGCCTTGACCTCGAACACACCCTCACCGACATCGAGGATCGACACGTCGAACGTACCGCCGCCGAGGTCGAACACCAAAATCGTCTCGTTCGCCTTCTTGTCGAGCCCATAGGCGAGCGATGCCGCAGTAGGCTCGTTGATGATGCGCAGGACCTTGAGGCCCGCGATCTCACCTGCGTCCTTGGTCGCCTTGCGCTGGCTGTCGTTGAAGTACGCCGGGACCGTGATGACCGCCTGGTCGACCGTCTCGCCAAGGTACGCCTCAGCGTCCGCCTTCAACTTCTGCAGGATCATCGCGCTGATCTCTTCCGGCGTGAAGTCCTTGCTGACCGCCGGGATGTGCACCACGGCGTTCCCCTTGCTGTCCGCCTTCGCCTGGTAAGGCACGCGGTCGGCCTCTTTCTTCACTTCGGTGAATTTGTGGCCCATGAACCGCTTGATGCTGAAAACCGTGTTTCCCGGGTTCGTCACGGCCTGCCTCTTCGCCGTCACTCCCACCATCCGCTCGCCGTTGGCCTTGAAACCAACCACGCTCGGCAACGTCCGATCGCCTTCGGCCGTCGGGATCACCTTCGGCTCTCCAGCCTCCATCACCGCCACTACCGAGTTCGTCGTTCCTAAGTCGATTCCTACTACTCTGCCCATTCCTTCGTCCTCAATCTCCTGCTTTTCAACCCAACCGCTATTGAGCGTTGGTCACTCAAGTTAACCCCGAGGGTACCGGGAAGGTTTCAGGGGGAGGGGAGGGATGGGACTGTTGTTAGGTTGTTTTTGGGGGGATGTAGAGGTGGGGATAGTCGGAAGGGTCGTCGGTGAGTTCGGCTTGGACGGGGGATTCGAGTATTGAGAGGAAGGTGGTCTCGAGCTCTTGGTCGTCGCGGATGATGCGGTCGTAGGACTCTGAATAGAAGGGGGGCCATCGTTCGGAGGTCTTCTTGGTGATGTCCTTTCCGGCCTTCTGTTTGGCTTTCTCGACGACGTCGCTGAGCTCGTACTTCCCTCCTTTCGGGGCGTCGAGGACTTGGAAGAGGGCTTCAGTCTTGTCGGGCAGGACGCATAGGGCAAGGAAGTCGAGTTTGCGGCCCTCGGTGTTCATGAGGCGTTTGAGGAGCGTGGCGCGCTCGTCTTCATCGAGGGGTCGTTTGTGGCGGAAAGTGACGTAGTAGGTCACGTCGTCTGCGCGCCAATGGGGGAGGCGTCCGCGCCAGATCTGGAAGTTCTGCCACTTTGCCATCGGTGGGGACTCTACCACTCTGCTCCTCACCCCCTAACCCCCTCTGCCCCGGAGGGGAGAGGGGGAACTGTTATTGAAGGGCGGCGTCACCGCGCTCGCCGGTGCGTATGCGGATCGCCTCGGTGACGTCCGAGACGAAGATCTTGCCGTCGCCGAGTTCGCCAGTCTGGGCGGAGTCGACGATGGCGCTGAGGGCAGTCTCGAGCATGTCGTCAGGTACGACCGTTTCGATCTTGGTCTTTGGGACGAGGTTGAGGGCGTATGTGCTGCCGCGAAACTGCTCGTGCTGACCTTGCTGTCTTCCGAAGCCTCGCACTTGCTCGACGCTGATGCCGAGGACGCCGACGTCTTCGAGGGCTTGTTTGACCTCTTCGAGTTTGTTGACCCGGACGAAGGCTTCGATGCGTTTCACGTTTGTCGGTTGTACCTGGGGGGAGGTTCGGGGGTTCAGGGGTCCGGAAGCCACTGAATCCTGGACGGCGAAACGGCACCTTCGCCGCGCACGAGGGTGCGCAGCTGTTAGACCCCCACCCTAACCCTCCCCCAAGGGGGAGGGAATGTACTCAGTTCGCACCCAGATCAAACCAAAATGTGTGCTGTACACACTGATTCTTCTACAAGCATAGGTTTGCTGACTAGTGCTGAAAGAGGCGCAGCGTGAAGCCTGCGGCTACGGTTCGGAGGCTAAGGGTAAGGTTTGTGCGGCTATGGGTGTGGACGGCAACACGATTGCGGCGAGGCTGACATTGCCGTCGGTCGTAGTCGCATTGCTGGCAGGTGGGCTGGCGGTCTGGGTCGAGGCTGTGCGGCCTGTCGCGTTCCTCGTGTTCTTCGGCGCTTGCGGGGTCGCGATCTGGGGATCGAGCACTTTGGTCCGCTCGTTCATCCTGCAACACGCTCGGCTCGTGCGGACCGAGAAGCGTGTGCTGGCCGCGCGCGAGGACGCCGACGTCCGAAGCAGGACTTTCCACGACTTGATCGAAGGGTTGCGGGTCATGTTGCTCGTCGTGGACGACAAGTTCAAGGTCGTCGCCGCGAACAAGGCGGCGCGCAAGACCTTTGGTTTTCGAGACCCGATCGGTGAGAGCCTGATCGCGATGACGCACAGCCATGAACTGGAGGAACTTGCAGGGCTTGCGAGCAAGAGCGCTAGCCGGTTACGCAGCGAGATGTCACTTTCGTACCCAGAGGAGGCGCGCGTGCGCGTGTACGCCTGGAGGAACACGGCGGTGCCCGGCCAAGTCTTCATTTCGTTGCTCGACGTCAGCGAACTTCGCCGGTTGCAGCGTGTGCGCCGCGACTTCGTTGCGAACGTGTCGCACGAACTTCGGACACCGATGACGACGATCCGTGCGATGGCCGAGACAATGCAGGACGGCGGTCCTGAGGACGGCGAACTCACCGCGCGCTATCTGGACAAGATCATTCGCGAAGTCGACCGATTGACGGCGATGACGGACGACCTCTTGACATTGAGCAAAGTCGAGAACGAGCGGCCGTTGCAGAAGCCGTTCAACCTTGCCGAAGTCGTGCGTTCGGTGGTCTCGCAGTTGACACCTAAAGCGAACGACAAAGGCATCAATTTGCGGTGCACGACTGAAGACGACGTGCCCGTGATGGGTTCGGGCAGTGAGATGACTCAGGTCGCGATGAACCTGATCGACAATGCGATCAACTACACGCCATCCGGGTCGGTCGACGTCCGGCTTGCGATGAGAGACGGGTCTGCGGTCCTGACGGTCGCAGACACGGGGATCGGGATCGCTGAGGAGCACCTGGATCGGATTTTTGAGAGGTTCTATCGAGTGGACAAGGGGCGTTCGCGCGCGACTGGTGGAACGGGGTTGGGTTTGAGCATCGTTCGGCACATCGTTGGATCGCACGATGGTCGGGTGACGGTCGAAAGCGAGTTGAACAAGGGGACGACGTTTACGGTCGTGTTGCCAGTGGTTGGGTAGGGGGGGATGGGATTGTTCGGGAGTCCGGAGGTCCGGAGGACGCGATTAAGTGTTCGGGTTTGTTCTGGATAGACGCCCGAAGCCGTGCTCCTTCGATCCGCTCAGGATGACGGCTTCGGGCTGGGGGTTCTCGCAAGTGCGGGGACGACGGAGCATGCCCGTTGAATGCGCAGGCTGAAGCCTGCGGCTACGTG
>CAZGXW010000030.1:24549-26796 GCA_964529975.1 uncultured Fimbriimonadaceae bacterium | reverse complement strand
GGAGCGTGCCCGTTGAATGCGCAGGCTAAAGCCTGCGGCTACGTGTTGTGCTCGGAGACGACGGAGCGTGCCCGTTGAATGCGCAGGCTAAAGCCTGCGGCTACGTGTTGTGCTCGGGCACGACGGAGGATGCCCGTTGAATGCGCAGGCTAAAGCCTGCGGCTACGGGATCAACGTTTGTAGTGGGCTTTCGTAGCCGAGGCGGTCGATCGTGGAGACGGCGACGGACTTTGCTTTGCTCAGGCCGAGGCCGGAGACTTGCGTGCGCGACGCGCTCGTCAGTTTGACGAGTTGCGATCCATTGCCCATGTCGGCATAGACCGCGTAGAAGCGCGCGTCTTCTTTTGCGCCGGACATCGATAGGACTCCGTTCTCTTTGTTCAGGGAGCAGGTCGGCGCTTCTGGTCGGCCCGTTCCGAGCCAGGGGCTCGAGGGGACGATCGCCTTTTGCTTGTAGACGCCTTGTTGCAAGACCTTGTTGATTCCTTTGAAGTCTTGCGTAAACGTCTTCATGCTGAAGAAGACGTTGCCCATCGCGCCGGCCTTGCGCGTGTACTCGATCTGTCCGACAAGTTCGGTCGTCGGCCAGTTGCCGTCCGTCGCGAGGAGTTTTCCTGAGAAGTTGCCGGGCCAGAGGTGGCGCTGCTTGGTGTTCTTCGCCATCCAGTAGTCGAGGAGGAGGCGGTAGGGTTGGTCGCTGTCAAGCTTCCAATAGAGTTGCGGCGTGAAGTAGTCGAGCCAGCCTTCTTGCAACCATTTGAGGCAGTCGGCGTAGAGGACGCCATATTGGTCGAAGGTCGTCTTGACTCCTGGTGGGTGACCAGGGCGATAGATGCCGAACGGCGAGATTCCGAACTTGACCCAAGGTTTGCGCTCTTTGATGCCTTTGTAGACGCGCTCGACGAAGTCGTCGACGTTCTTGCGCCGCCAGTCGTTCTTAGCGAGCGTCCCGCCTGCGTCGGTGTACTTCTTGTAACTCGCGGCGTCGGGAAAGTCGGCGCCATTGGAGTAAGACGGATAGGGATAGAAGTAGTCGTCGATGTGGACCCCGTCGATGTCGTAGCGTTCGACGACGTCCATAAAGACGTTGAACGACCAATCCTGCACGCGTGGTTCGCCTGGATCCATCCACATGTAGGTGCCGACTTGCTTGACGAGGGTGGGCTCTGTGCGGGCTAGACTGCGCGACGAGAGCGATCCGCGGTTGGATGGGTGGTTTGCCCGGTAGGGGTTAAACCAAACGTGGATCTCGAGCCCGCGATCGTGTCCCTCCTCGACGACGAACGCGAGCGGGTCCCATCCACCTTCGGGGGCCTTGCCTTGTTGGCCGGTGAGATAGTAGGACCAGGGCTCGTACTTGCTCTCGTACATGGCGTCGCCGTGGGGACGGACCTGGAAGACGACGGCATTGAAGTTGTTCTGCTCGCAGCGGTCGAGGATCGTGGTGAGTTCCTTGCGGAGTTCGGCGTTGCTCAGGCCGGGCTTGCTGGGCCAATCGATGTTGGCGACGGTTGCGACCCATGCGGCCCTGAACTCTCGCATCGCGGCGGGCTGCGCCTTCGTAGGAGCAGAGATCGCGGCTGCAAGGATCATGGTCACCATTGTGGTCACACTACCTTAGGTCGGTTGCGAGTAGGATTTCCTCAGAGGGTTTGGATTGGCGGGTGATTGGAAAGTAAGGGACGCGGCTATACGGCTGGGTGGGCTGGTTCTGCCTATCGGGCTGGAACTGGACGAGGCAACGGTCGAGGGCCGCGAGGTCGCCGTCCATACCGAGCCTTTTTCCATCACCCTTAGTGATGACGCCCGGGCGACCGTGCGGGTTTCGTGCGAGAGCATCGCAAAGTTCCTAGGATCGTTCCTTGGCGGTCAGTTGCGAGACGTGGCGGTGTCGACGGAGGGAGATTTTTTGCGGGTGGCGGCGACGGCGACGGTCTTGGTGCCGATCCGCGCGAGCGCGCTATGTCGGTTGGATGTGCGGGAGTCTGTGATGCTTGATATCGCTTTGGTGTCGGCCGAGCCTGCCGGTGCGCGCGGGTTGATCGAGCGGCAATTGGCATCGGTGAACCCGGTGATCGATGTCTCGACCTTGCCGATGAATTTCGTGATCGAGTCGGTCGAGGTGGGCGAGGGTTGGGTTGTCGTTCACGGTTGCGCAGGCTAAAGCCTGCGGCTACGGTTTGGCGAGTACGGTTGCGCAGGCCAAAGCCTGCGGCTACGGTTTGGCGAGAGTACGGTTGCGCAGGC
>CAZGXW010000030.1:0-24449 GCA_964529975.1 uncultured Fimbriimonadaceae bacterium | reverse complement strand
AAAGCCTGCGGCTACGGTTTGGCGAGTACGGTTGCGCAGGCTAAAGCCTGCGGCTACGGTTTGGCGAGGCTTATGTTCGATGCCGGCTCGCGAGGACGCTCGCCCTCCCGGTAAAGCGTTGATTAATTGTCGTAGCCGTTGGGGAATTCGCGCATCCAGTGCCAGGCGTGGCCGATCGTTTCCTCGAGGTCGGTGTACTTCGGCGACCAGCCGAGTTCCTGTTTTATCTTTTCACTTGATGCGACGAGGCGGGCGGGGTCGCCGGGCCGGCGGGCCACTTCTTCGATCGGGCACGTCCGTCCCGTCGCCTTCTCCGCCGCTTTAAGCACCTCTCTTACGCTGTTGCCTGTGCCGGTGCCGAGGTTGTACGTCTTGGGGTCGCCGCCGTTCTGCAAGTGATTCATCGCGAGCAAGTGCGCTTCGCAAAGGTCCATGACGTGTACGAAGTCGCGGACGCACGTGCCGTCCGGCGTGTCGTAGTCGGTTCCGAGGACTTTGAACGTGTCGTGCTTTCCGCCGAGCGCGAGGAGGACGTTGGGAATGAGATGTGTCTCCGGCCGGTGGTCCTCCCCCAGGCGCCCATCGGGGTCACAGCCTGCCGCGTTGAAGTAGCGGAGGTTGACGTGTCGCGTCCCGTACGCCATTGCGAAGTCCGCGAGCATCTGTTCGACCATTTGCTTGCTGCGTCCGTACGGGTTCGTAGGATTCGTATCGTGTTGTTCAGATATCGGGACTTCGTTTGGCTCGCCGTAGACGCTCGCAGTGGAGGAGAACACGAGCTTGTCGACATTGGCGCGGTGCATGGCTTCCAGAAGGTTCTGCGCGCCGCCGACGTTGTTGCGATAGTACTGGCTGGGTTTCTTTACACTTTCTCCGACTTCGCTGTAGGCCGCGAAGTGGAGGACGGTATCGATCTCGAACTCTGCGAACAGACGGTCGACTGAGACGCGGTCGCGGAGGTCGCCGAAGAAGACTGGGCTTCTACCCGTGGCGCGCTCGTGTCCTTTCTCGAGATTGTCGAAGACGACGTGGTCGATTCGGTTTTCACGGAGGACCTTGCACATGTGCGAGCCGATGTATCCGGCGCCTCCGGTGACGAGAACCATGGGGGGATTATGAAGGAGTAGGGAGTAAGGAGTCGAGCCGTTCATCCTTCGACAGGCTCAGGATGACGGCATCGAGCAGGGAGTCTCTAGAGCGTGGTGGGCAAGCAGGGACTCGAACCCTGACCCCTTGCGGGACTGGAACCTAAATCCAGCGCGTCTACCAATTCCGCCACTCGCCCGGGAGACACAGGATACCTGCGGGCTCCCGGGCCGATAGTGCGGTCAGCCGACGACGACTGTGTAGTTGAGTTTTTGCGAGCCGCCCGCAGGGACCGTGACGATCCATTGCGCCTGGGAGGCTACTGGACGCGTGCTCTTGATCGACTCGTTGGTGATGGTCCACTTGCCATAGAAGTCGCGGACGAGGCGGACGTCGACGGCGCGGTCCTTCTCGTTGAACACTTCGACCTCCATCACGTATTGCCATCGACGCTTGTCGAGTTGGGTCGCCTTGACGGTCTTGTTGCGCGCATAGACGTTGAAGACCTCGGTGAGGGTGAGGTCGATGCGGTCGTCTTTTGGCGTGTTGCCAATGGCCGCGGAGCCGATGAACTCCGGTGCGCCCTTCGCAACCGGCTCGTAGACGCGGACCGTGCCCATCGGGAGCGGTTGGCCAAGACCGGACTCGTCGTTGTTCTTGAGCGCGATGCTGAGCGTGGCTTTAATGCGATCAGAGTCGTACCGGTTGTACTGGTTGAGGTTGATCGCGTAGTCGCGATGGACTTTGACGCTTTGCGCTTGCATCATAAGGACGCGGTTAGTCTGGTTGTTCTTGAGGGTGGCCTTAGACTCGTAGGGGTACGCGACGAGTTCTCCGATGTAGTCGGTCCTCTGTCTGCGCGCGAGAGACTTGTCTTCAAAACCGCGATCCCAGGCCATCTCCTCGGCCACGGCTCCTGCGCCGCCGAGTTGCGGCATGTTTGTGGCGACGACAGACCTGTTGGGCGAACCGGCGACGAACTTGATCTTGGCCGCCGGGAAGTCGATACCTGTGTTGTTCGTGACCGTCGCCCAGCACTCGAGTTCGACGTCGTTGGAATTGGGGTCGAGGTTGAGGACGTAGGACGCGTTCCAGGATATGCCGCGCGTCATGTAGGAGACGTTCATTGGGGACGTGCCGCGGTCTTTGCTCTCGACCGAAGCGGTGAGCCGAGGTCGTGTCGCGACTTCTCCAGCGTTGGACTCGATAGTGGCGTTCGGGTTGACGATGAGTTTGTCGCCGACGCGGACGACGACGTTTCCTGGACTGGCGACTTCGAGGATTCCGACTTGTCGCTCGCCTTCTTTGCCGTTCTCGCCACGATAGACGAGGGCGACTTCCTTGCCGACGAGTTGTTCGAGGAGCGCTTGGCCGTTCTGAGTGCCGAGGTCGTACGTCGTGGCGACGACTTGCGCGTTCTCGCTGGTCGGAAAGTCGTAGAGGACCGTGCTCTCATCGAGCATATGGCTGACGTCCTCGAAACCGATCCGCGTGGTACCTGTATTGAGGTCGACGGGGCGGGTCTCGGTGACTTGGGCGAAGTCTTGGGAGTAGACGGTGAGTTCGACCTGTCGGTCTGTGGCGTCCTCCTTTGCGCTCGCCTTGATGCAGCCTTGGGCGGCGAAGGCGAGGACGGCGAGCGGCATGACGGCGTGCTTCATGCCTTTGGGTGTCGCCTTTTCTGGCAATCGTTCAGCCCTGGTGCCTGTATTTTCGGATCGCTTCCATGGCTGGGTCGCGGCCTGCGAAGAAGTGGGCCGAGGACATCTCGGTCGGGATATCGGGCGGGATCCATTGGCGGTGGTCCATGGGCCATGAGCGCTGCCAATAGAGGTCGCTGACGGTCATTCGCATCTTGGTGTAGGGGAGGATGACGGGGATGGTCTCTCCGACGAAGTTTGGGCGTGAGCCCGTGGGCTCGCCGACGAAAATGGCCTCGCTGCTGCGGTTGAAGTCGGTCGTGAAGTTCTGCGCCGCGCTGAAGGTGTTGCGGCCCGTGATGATGAAGAGTGTTCCCCGCTTGTTGATAAGCGGGTTTCGCATGACGGGGTCTTGGATGCCGGCGTTGAGGAAACTGTTCCCTCCACCGTTAAAGCGGACGTCGATGACGAACTTCTCGATCGGTTTGCCTTGGGCCTCTTTGAAGAGTCGCTCCATGAAGGCTGGGATGTTCTCGCCTGCATCGTTGCGGACCGCGTTGTACTGCATGTAGAGCGTCTTGTCCGCTTCGATGTAAGTGAACCAGTACGCCTTGTTCGGGTTCTGCAGGAAGTGCGGCTTATCTGCGAGCGATTCTTGGAACATCTTGATGGTCGGCGCGGCTTCCCAGGGGAGTTTGACGAGCGTCGCTGCCCCGTCCTTTGTCTGCAGCGCGTAGGAGACCTCGTCCATTTCAGCGAGCCCTATCCCTCTCATGATCGAGGAGATCGTCATGATCGCTGGGATCTGAGCGACGTCGTCGTAAACGTTGTCCTTGCTAACGAGCGTTGAGAGACGCTTCCAGGCGTCGTCGACGTGGACTCCTTGGACAGAGAGCAGTTTTGCGCCGATGAGGTGGGCGTACTGGTCGGTCGAGCCTGTGACGAAGACTCCGTCCGTAAACTTGGTCAAGCGTATGGGCGCAGTACGCGTGTCAGGTGCGGCCCACTCGTTGAGACGGAGCGCGGTGTGGCCGTCACCAAAAAGGCAGACGTAGGCGCGTGCGCGGACATAGAACTGCTCGTCTGTGAGGCTCGGGATGTCGGCTTTGAGCCTCGCGTACTCTTGGTCGAGCGTCTGTTTGCTCGTGACGCCGTAGGGGTTGTAGTGGATGCGCCTGGCTTCTCGGTCGAGGTACCAGAGGTCGTATGCGAGTCCTTCGTTGCGAGAGAGCGTCGCAACGTCGCGGTCTTGGACCATGTCTTCGTAGTCTTTGTTTCCTTTCAGGGCTGCGAACTCGGCGTTGCGGAATAGTCGAATGTCGCGGTGCCCCCAGTCGAACGACTTTCTCAGCCAAGTCAGCGCCTGGTCGTTGTTGCCGATGCGAGCGTTGGCCGAAGCGATGCCGAACGCGACTACTGCCGGCTGTTTGTTCGTGAACGAGCCCTTTTCGAGGGCTTGCATGTACGCAGGGATTGCGTCTGCGTATCGTCCAACGCGCCCGAGTGCGCCTGCGAACATGAACCAGACGTCCCCGTCGACGGGGCTGATCGCCAGCGCCTTTTCTCCGAGCGCGACGGCGTTGGTCCATTCACCCGCCTGTTGAGCGGCGCTGAACTGTTGCACGAGTTGGAAGTACTCGAGGGCCTTGTCCGGGTCTTGTGCTTGGGCCGAGAAGGCTAGGAGCGAACCCAGGAGGACAACGAAGCGACGCATGGTTGTGATACTCAGCCCAAGGGCAATGTGGTTTCAAGGCTTGAAACGAATTCGCCCCCTGGCTTGTGCCAGAGGGCGCGGTGGTTGCACAGCTCGTGTGCAGGTCAGTCCATCTTGGAGCAGTGCTTCTCGAAGATTCCTGTAAGGGTGTCCCAGAGTCCCTTGGCGACCTTCTCGCACGCGTCTATGGCTTGTTGTTTCTCCTGGTCGGACTTGCCTTCCAGCCTTTCGACGATGAGGGCCATCTCGTGGACGTCGTCGCAGTGGATCTCGAAGTAGGGTTCGACGAGGCTGGCCGGGAGAGCCTTGTAGTGCTCCCGGATGCCGTCGAGTTTGCTGACGGACGTATGTGGCTGCTGGGCCTCGAAGGCGTAGAGACCGCCGAGCGCGGTCACCGGCTGGCTGAACAGGGAGTTGCAGTGGGCGACGAGGGCCTTGGTTTGCTCGATGCTGGGCGCGTTGGTCGAGGTCGTGCCGAGGCCGTTGGCGAACTTCTCCCAGAGGACGGCGTGCATGACCTCTTCGCTAGCGGTCTTGGCGTCTCCGTGTCCGGCCCATCCGCTCGGCACGGTCTGGACGAAGGCGCCGTACTCCTCGGCGTACGTCTTTAGGGCTTCGACGGGGAGTTCGCCCGTGTTCCAGGCCTTATAGAACGGGTGAGAAAGCAGGTCGTATTTGGCGACGACGGCGTCCAGTTCCTTCTTGATATCCATGTCCGGTGAGTCTCTCTGAGAGTCGATTGATGCTACCTGGACCCTGGTGGGCGGTGAGGGGGCCGGAAAACCTGCTACAATGGCCCGTTCCGCCCATAGGCGAAAGATCGTACGGAAAAAGGTCGTCCTAAGGAGTCCGCAGTCCGAACCGGTTCGAGGCCCGTCGCGTAACAAGTCAAACCAGAAAGGTTCAAACACAATGGCAAAGTCCCTATTTGTCGGCAATCTCTCGTACAGCACGAGAGAGGAGACTCTCAAGAACGCCTTCGCGAAGTACGGCGCCTCCAGCGTCCGCATCGTTGAAGGGCGCGGCTTCGGGTTCGTGGACGTCGAAGACGACCAGGCCGCAGCTGCGATCAACGACATGAACGAGACGGAGCTCGACGGCCGTAAGATCATCGTGAACGAGGCGCGCCCGCGCGAGCCGCGTTCTGGCGGTGGTGGCGGCGGTGGTGGTTACCGTGGCGGCGGCGGCGGTGGCGGTGGCTACCGTGGCGGTGGCGGTGGCGGCGGTCGTGACCGTGGTGGTCGCGGCGGTGGCCGAGACCGCGACTGGTAAGGTCGCACAGATTCGTCTTCGGGTCGGACCCTTATGGGTCCGGCCCGATTTACTTTTGCGTACTGATTCTTGGTCGGATAACCTGACGCCATGGGACGCCTCGACGGAAAGGTCTGCGTCGTCACGGGCGGTGCGCTTGGGATCGGTCGCGCGACGTGTGCGATGATGGTTCGAGAAGGAGCGAAGGTCGCCGTGTGCGACGTGCTCGACAAGGAAGGCGAAGCCTTTGCACAATCGCTCGGGCCGGCCGCGAAGTACTGGCACATGAATGTGACGGACGAGAGCGTCGTCTCTGCCGCCATGGCGGAGATCGCAGCCGTGTTCGGCGGGATCCACGTGCTCGTGAACAACGCTGGGATCGCAGGCACGAGCAAACCGACGCACGAGACGACGGTCGAAGAGTGGGACGCGGTGCAGAACGTGAACGTCAAGGGCGTGTTCCTTTGCACGAAGCACGCGGTTCCTTACATCAAGAAGTCTGGGGGCGGGTCCATCATCAACTTGTCCTCGATCTATGGCCTGATCGGCGCGCCAGACGCTCCGAGTTACCACGCCAGCAAAGGCGCGGTCCGATTAATGGCGAAAACGGACGCGATGCTGTACGCCAAGGACAAGATCCGCGTCAACTCCGTTCACCCTGGATTCATCTGGACACCGATGTTGGAGCACGGTATCAAGAACCTCGGCGAACCGAGCGAAGTCATGAAAATGCTTGAGGCGAACACTCCCGTTGGGCACATCGGCGAACCTGACGACATCGCCTTTGGGATCGTGTACTTAGCCTCGGACGAGGCCAAGTTCGTGACCGGCTCTGAACTCGTGATCGACGGTGGGTACACGTGCCACTGACCGATCGTGGGGCTGGCGCGTCTAACCCTTGTAGACTGTGACCATGGTCGGACTGCTCTTGGCCGCGCTGGTGACCCAGCAGCAAACGCCTCCTGCGAAGTCGCCCCTTTACGACGGGGCGAAGGACTTTGCGGACGCGATCGAGCGCGCGGCGAAGGCCGACCCTGCGTTCCTGGTCAAGGTCGAGCCTTTCGCGACCGGCTATTGGTACAAGCGCGCCGTCGAACTGAGCGAGTATTCGGGCAACTACGTGCTGCAGGAACTGATCATCTGCGGAAACATGATCCGTCATTGGAACCCGAAGATTGGAAACGAGTTGCGCGAGTTTGCGTTGCGCGCCCTGATCGAGTTCCCGAACCGAGACGTGCCCGAACTCTTGAAGTCGGACTTACGGCTGGAGTATGTGGCCCTCTTGGGAGAGCACGTGAGGATGAAGGACGAGGGCACGGTGTTGTTCGACGCCGGGAGCCGCCTGGGCATGATGTCGACGCAATTGATGTTCGCGGAGTTTGTGACGCTCGAGGAACTCAAAGCGAACTCTTCCATGCCGCTCAAGCAGATCGCTCAGTTCCCTCTCGACAGGCCGTCGGCCGCGGACTCGTTGAAGCGGCGATTTGAGACGATCGGCGTGCTGAGCAAGTCTGAGAAGTTCACAGTCGAGACGATGCGTCAGATCGGTTTCACGGTTGCAGAGGCCCTGACGACACAAGTGCCGTTAAACTACAAATGGAAGGTTCCGCCTGACCCACCCGTCGTCGGATTCCTCTGCATTTCGCCGCACCTCGGCCGCTATTCAACACGTTCGTAGACGGCTTGCACGGCCCACTCTTCCTCGCCCTCGGGCGAGATGTTGAACATCTCCATCTGCAGGCTTTCGCCTACCCTCGAGAAGGCGATGCGCCAGCCCCACTCGGGGTGTCCTTCGACCTGATATGTGCCCTTGCAGTCTGCGTTCTTGCCCCTCAGGTGCATGACCTCGATGTTCTGATGCCATGAGTCCGACCAGCCAAACGTTGTGCCGGACTTCCCTTCTGCCGCGATGAGAGAGCCCTTCTCCGTCTTGCCTTCGTACTCCCAGCCATAGTGGACGACCGCGTATTGGTCGTTGAAGACGACGACCTTCATGGTGCTGCTGCCTTCGGTGATGGACTCGTTGCCCGGAGGCCAGTTGAGGTGGAGTTTCGAGGTTCCACGCCATTCTCCCGCGGATTGGGCGAGCACGTTCGGTACTGGCATGGAAGAGATTATGCCCGTAACACTGCGAGCACCCCCTACGTCTCACTCGCAGGAGAAGACCATGAGAAGTTGCTTGGCTCTGTTTGCGTTTTCGGTGGCGTGTCTTGGGCACGCGCAAGGCGGTGCGGCTGGCGCCGCAGGTGGCGGATTTGGTGGCGGTGGACTGCAAGGCGGCCAGCAAGGCCGCTTGAACCAACAGTACGACGGCTCGGTCGCGTGGATCGAAGCGCGACTATCGCGCTACCTAGACGGCGATCCCGTGAAGAACCTGATGACTCCTGGCGAGTACAGCGAGTGGAAACTGACCATGAAAGCGGGCCAGGTGATCGTCGCCGAGGCCTGGAGCGAGGCTTTCGACCCTGCGCTGGAAGTCATCGACGAGAAGGAGAAGGTCCTCGCGTCAAACGACGACCGGTTTCCTGGAGACCAGCGGCCTTTGCTGATGTGGAGGTGCCCGAAAGACGGCGAGTACGCCATCCGGGCGCGTTGCTTCGCCGACAAGTTCGGCGGGCAATTCTTCTTCCGTTCGAACGTGTACAAGTCGATCGACGTGGTCGATGGCGGCACGGTCGACTTTGAGGCCTCGGCTCGCGAGTTGTTCCTGGTGCGTATCCCCATGAAGGCTGGCGAGATCAGACGGTTGGCAATCGAGGTCCCCCGCGACAACGGTTTCATTCCTGCAAGCCTTGAGCAGGCGATCTCGCCGATCGGTCTGCCGGACATCGAGGCCGGGAGCCCGCTGAACGCGGCCCTTGGGCCGAACGTCGTGGCGAGCGTCGACGGCGACTACTACGTGACCGTGCGCCCTGCATACAACACGCGCGGGAAGGTGCGGATCAAGTCTGCGAAGCAAAGCATCGTGCCGATGTCGATGTCTGGAAGCGTGCGGTCTGGCAAGGCGGGCACGCACGCAGCGTCACTCTGGACGCTCAGTGCCAAGAAAGGCGAGTTGATCGAAGTTTCGGCCGAGGGGCTCCACTTGGACGGCGCGTTTGTGCTGGAGGAGCAAGCGGACCTCAAGGACAAGTCGATCAAGGACGAGAAGAAGAACCCGTTCTTCCCGAAGGTCCCCGTCGAAGGCGAGGAGGAGAAGGGCGCCCCGCTCATGGAACTCGAAGGGCGGGCGCGCGACCCAAGGCACCGTGTGTTCTACGTCCTGCGCGACTGTGACCTGTGGCTGGCTAGCGGCGGCTATGGGCCCGAAAAGACCGAGTACACCATGACGGCAAAGCCAGCTGAAGCAGTGTTCGAAGCGACGGCGGCCAATCTAGGATCGCTTCGCATCGGCGACACAGACTATTGGGCGTTCGACGCCAAGGCTGGTGACGTCATGACGTTCAGCGTCAAGGCGGAGGGGTTTTCTCAGACGGTAACGGTCCGTGACCCGGACATGCAGCCCCAGTTCCAGA
Source organism: uncultured Fimbriimonadaceae bacterium (assembly GCA_964529975.1). Classification (GTDB taxonomy): domain Bacteria; phylum Armatimonadota; class Fimbriimonadia; order Fimbriimonadales; family Fimbriimonadaceae; genus JADFMN01. The sequence goes on along the minus strand of CAZGXW010000030.1, from coordinate 15,243 downwards.
GGATTGCCCGACCGGACGAGGACACGTTCGCTTGGAACATGATCGTTCGCAAGCCAGGACGGTATCTGGTCTCGATCAATGCCTTTGGTGGTGGCGCGAGCGGGACCTACACACTTGGACGCGAGGTGTTCGCTGCTCGGACCTTCGACAAGGCGACGCCTGCAGTCGGCGACTTCTCTACGGGGCAGGCAGAAGTGTGGAAGTTCACGGCACGTCCCAACGAGCCGCTGTTCATCCACTGGTCATCGCTCAACCGCGACTATTCGGTAGATATCCGCGACGAAAACGGGAACAACCTTGGGTTGCCGCTTACGAGCGTGGACAACGCGAACCAGTACGGAATCTTGAAGGTCGACCAGGAGAGGACGTTCGTGATCGTTCTGATCTCGCGCGGCGGCAAGTCCGACTATAAGATCGAACTGGGAGACATCCCAGGCTACACGAAGTCGGGAACCTGACCCCGGCATTCGTGCCAGACATGAGATAGGCCAAGCAAAGTTGACGGCTCGGAGCAAGTGCTCCGAGCCCGATTCTTCTATCTGGCCCCGATTCTCTGGCCAGTGTGCGCGCAATGGACCACCTCGACCCGATACGGAACGTCATCGACTCCGCCCTCACCGACGTTTACAACAAGACGGGTTTCAAGACCCTCATGGTCACCCGGACGATAGACAACGACTGGGTCGCCTACCGAGTTCTGGACCAAGGGGGAGACATCCGCGATGGCCAGGTCTTCGACTGGTCTTCGTCGATCTGTAGCCGCAGAATGCGCAACGAGGGGCCAGACATCGCCCCTGACGTGGAGGAGATTCCCGCCTACGCAGCGGCGCCAATACGTCAGGACTATCCTTGTCGGGCCTATTTTGGAATCCCGATGGTTGCGGGCGACGGCTCTTTGATCGGCATGTTCTGCGGAATGGATCCCGACGCCCGTCCTCGCGAACTCTTGGCGATGAAGGAGACGCTGGACCACCACGCGAAGACAATCACAGCCCTCTTGAAGGCGAGGATGTACATCGTCCAGAAACAGCGCGCCATGGAGGCGGAACTGCCGGTCGAGTTCACCGACCCGCTTACGCAGCTTGGCAGCCGGCGCGCCTGGGATCTGCGAATCGAGGTCGAGGAGGCGCGCCATGAGTCAACGGGAGGAGTGGGCGCCGTCATTGCAATCTCGCTGGAAGCAGGCGGCCCTGCTGCATTGGAAACCAGTGTGATCGAGGGCGACTATCAAGTTGTCCGCTGCGCCCGGGCGATCCACAGCGTCATGCGGCCGGGGTACTTCTCAGCCCGCTTTTGTGGAGACGAGTTTGGAGTGCTCTTGGCTGAGACGAGTTCCGGGCGTGCTTCGGAAGTGTGTTCCGAGATCAGCACTGCGGTCAGGTCGGCGGGCCTTGTTGCCAACTTTGGGCTCGCACTCAGAACGGCTGATTGTCCGTTTGAGAAGGCGGCCTTGATCGCTGACTCTCGCATGAACGACGAGCGTTTGCACCGGCGACGCGCGTTAGCGGCCTAGCCGTAGAGCGGTCCGTAGTTGGCGCAGGCGCGGTAGTCGGCTGCTTCTATGTTGTCCGTGCCGTGTCGCGACCAGACTGCGGGACGGAACACTCCGTCGACGTTGTGCATGTCGACTGGAACGCGGAGCATGCTTGCGAGTGTGACTAAGTCGTCTCCCACGTGCCCATAGCAGATGGCTCCGTGGTTCGCGCCCCAGTTGTTCATGACGTCGTAGACGCTGGTGAATGCGCCCTTTCCAGTGAGACGTGGAACGAACCACGTCGTTGGCCAGGTCGGGTTTGTGCGCTCGTCGAGAGCCTTGTGGACCTTGTCGGGCAGTTCGACTGTCCACCCTTCTGCGAATTGCAGGACAGGTCCGATGCCATCGACAAGATTGATGCGGCACATGGTGCACGGCATGCCGCCTTTGGTCGTGAAGTCGGTACTCCAACCGCCACCTGGAAAGTACTCGGTCATGCTTGGGCACCAGAGCGTGGCGTCGCTGCAGGCTCGGACGTCTTTGTCCGTCATATCGAGCCAGGGCTTGATGAGGTTCGAGTTAATTCGTTTTGGTCCGGATTTGCTCGGATTCGCATTAGACTCGCCGGTCCAGTCGAGGGCAGAGGGGCCGGAGTTGATGAGGTGCAGAAAGCCGTCCGCCTCGGGCACGACGTTCCAGCCCGGCTTGATGTCCTTGGTCTTCTTGGCGATGTTGAGCCCTGTCGCCTTTGCGACGGCGTTCCAGGACCAATAGGTGCGGACGTCGCTGAAGAGTTGAGCCGTGCCTGTGAGTAGATGTCCGAACAGCATCGAGACCGCATTGAGGCAGTCGTTCTCCGTTGCGAAGACATATGGTTGTCGTACTCCGTTCCAATCGAAACTGGAGCACAGGATCGCCTCCATGAAGTCGCCGTTGGGATAGTGGTCGGTCCATTGGCGCTGCCCCTGGAAGCCTCCAGCGATGGCGTTGTGGCCGCGCGCCTGTTCCTTGAATCCTAGTTCTTCGAGGCGCGGATTACCGACCATGAGGTCTCGCGCGACCAGGGCCATCTTGACGCTCGTTTCCCAGTCTTGGTCTTTCTGACCTCTGCTGCGCTGATTCTTGGGTGTGTTCCAGTCCTTCCCCTCTTTGCAGTTCGCTTTGACCCATTTCATGGCCTTCTTGAACTCTCGGGGATCGAAGACCCCGTGTTGGATGCGGCCGCTGAACTCGGACATGTCGACATGCATGACCTTCATGCCGAGGTGCTGCTCGAAGAACCGTGTGTCCACGATCGACCCCGCGATGCCCATGCTCGTACCGCCCATCGCCGCATAGGTAGTGCCCTTCATCGTGGCGACGGCGATGCCCGCGCGCACAAATCGCAGAATCTTCTCTTGGACATCTCCGGGGATAGACTTATCGCCCGCGTCTTGCACGTCTCGGCCATAGATTCCGAACGCGGGAAGTCCCTTTTGCGCGTGTCCGGCGAGGACTGCGGCGAGATAGACGGCACCTGGACGCTCGGTGCCGTTGAAGCCCCACACGGCCTTCGGCCGGAGAGGGTCCATGTCCATTGTTTCGCTGCCGTAACACCAGCAAGGCGTTACGGTGAGGGTGAGGCCGACTCCCTCCCTTGCAAACTTGGCGTCGCAAGCCGCGCTCTCGGCGAGACCTCCGATGCATGTTTCGGCGATGACACACTCGACCCTTTCCCCGCTCGCGTGGCGAAGCGTGGATACCAGCCGCGCTGCGGCCTTAGCCATGGCCATGACCTGGCCCTCGAGCGACTCTCGCACACCGCCGTACCTCCCGTCGATGACGGGTCGGATTCCGACTTTTGGCAGGGGGGTCTCGAGGCGGTTGGCCATAGGTCCAGAGTTTAGACCGGAGCCGTCACAGGAACGCATCCGGCGGGCCGATGGTAGATTGAAGACATGAGCCCGGCAAAGCGCAAGTGGTGGACAAGGTGGTACGTGACTGTCTCGGCTGTCGTGCTCTTGCTCTTAGGTTCGCTTGCGATCTATCAGACGCGCGTGCGCGTTCCGGAGCAGGCGGAGATCGACCGGGCCATCCGGGCGAAGGACTGGGGGCTCGTGGTGTCGTTGATCAACCGGCTGGACCTGGTTTCGGACCGCGGACAGAACTACTTCAGTCTTGGCCAGGCGTATATGAACTCTGGCGACGACGACCGGGCAATCGAGGCCTTTATGGAGGCGGACAACCGCAACTTCAAGCGAGGAGAGACGCGCTATTACATCGCATCGCTATATGCAAAGAAGGAAGAGCGGACGATGGCTCTGAGCTGGCTGCGCGACGCCCTGGACGCAGGTTTTGAGGACTTTGCGCGGATTCGCTCTGACGCGCACTTCGTAGCCCTTCGCCTCGACGAGAACTCGGTCGGAGGACGAGAAGACGGGAGCGGCGCCATTGCCGGGCTCGACTTTCTGCTCGGGACGTGGAGCGTTCCGGCGGGCCAGGAGGTTGGTCCATCGACAGTGACGTTCTCTCAGATGGTGCCTGGTGTGCTGGTCACCGAGACGTGGGCAGGCGGCATTCCAGGCGGTGCGTCCGGAGTCTTTCAATACGATGCAGAGGCGCAACGATGGGGATACACCTACGTCGACGGCTATGGGCGGGTGTTCAAAGGCACCGTCCGCCTAGGCTCCAGCATTGAGATCATGGGCGCGATGACTTCGATCGATGGGTTTGTCGTGACCAGGAAGATCGAGATCAGGGTCTCCGGCGGAACGATCGACTACGTGACCGTCGATTCGATGGACAACGGCAGGACGTGGGGTGAAGAGAGCGTGCGACGCCTGAGCGTTCCTTCCGACGTGCCACGACCCCAGTTTTAAGCGGTGTTCTTCAACATGGGCCTGCTCAACAAGTCGGTGTTCAAGAGTGGAGCGGTGTGTGTTCGTCGTGCCTATTTCGACGTCCGCGCGCCGGAACTGGGCGAACCGCCGAGCGAGAGCGACGTTGCTCGAATGCGGATGGGACAGGAGGTAGGGCGATTTGCTCGACGGCTCTATGACGGTGTCCTGATCGAACAGATGTCGACTGACATGGCGAAGGCCGCAGGCGAGACCGAGCGCGCAATCGCGGAGGGTGCCACGGCGATTTATGAGGCCGCGTTCGTTTCTGAGGTGGGCGATATTCGCGTCGACGTTCTGGAGCGGTTGGACGACGGGTCTTGGCACTTGATCGAGGTCAAGTCTTCTAAAGAGGTGAAGCCCGAGCACATCGACGACGTGGCGTACCAATTGGCTGTCCTCGAGACATGCGGGCATCGTGTTACGAAGTGCTCGTTGGCGCATGTTTCTCCGGAGTTTGTCATGGATGGGTCCGAAATGGTTCCCCGCGAGTTCTTCGTCGTCGAGGACGTGACCGATCCAGTCCTGGCGGCGATGCCTAGGGTCTTGGAGGCCATTGGTGCGCTCGGCAAGGTGATTGAGGCCGAGCATGTTCCGGACGCACCGTTAAACGTGCACTGTGTCCGCGACGCCTGCCCGTATCTCGGTCATTGTTTCCGTTCTTTGCCTGAGAACGACGTGACGACGCTACCGTACATCAAGTCGGAGACCGTGGCAGAACTCGAGTCGATGGGGATTCGGGACATCGCGGAAGTGCCGTCGAGTTTCAAGTTGTCGGACAGGCAACGGCTGATCTCGAACGTCGTGCGGACGGGCGTGCCGTTTGTCTCTGACTCGCTCCAGGCTGTGCTATCGGAATGGAGAGAGCCGGTGTGCTTCGTCGACTTCGAGGCTGTCGGTGCGGCTTTTCCCGCGTATGTGGGCGTCCGGCCTTATGAACCGGTTCCATTCCAATGGTCGATGCACGTGTGGAGCGATGGCTTGACCCACCACGAGTTCTTGCACCAAGAGGACGGTGATCCACGGGGCCGCTTCGCGGAGTCGCTGTGGGACGCCATCCAAGGAGCGGGAACGATCGTGCACTACGCCTCCTATGAAAAGTCGATCCTGAAGCGGCTCGCGGCACAAGGGCTTGCCTTCGCCCAAGACCTCGTCGATCTGTTCGAAGCGCGTGGCGTGGACCTTGAGAAGATCGTTCGAGAGCACGTGTACATCCCTGAGTTCCGAGGAAAGACCTCGATCAAGCGGGTGTACCCCGCCCTGGTGCCTGGAGCCGGTTACGGCGACCTGCAGATCCAAGGAGGCGAACTCGCGGCGGCGGAGTTCTTGCGGATGAACTCTCGGGCGACGACGGACATCGAGCGTCGCAAGATCGCCCAGTCCCTCCTGGCGTATTGTGAGCGCGACACGCAAGCAATGGTCGATGTCTACTTGGCGCTTGTCGAACTGGCGCGCACCCCGAGCGGTCCATGACAATGAAACTTAAGCGGCTTTCCCGGCATACTGAGGATGTGCTCTCGCACTTCCTTCGAGCGTCCTTGCTGGTCGTGCTGGCCCTGTTCGTACCTTCTGTGGGTGTGTTCGCTCAGGTCGCCGACCCGGTCAAAGCGACGGCGGACGAAGCGTTCCTTGCGCAAAGGTGGGACGAGGCTGCGAAGGGCTACCGCGAACTCACCCAGAGAAACGCTAACGACGGACGATCTTGGATGAGGCTTGGAGCGAGCCTGCACAACGCTGGAGACTTTGACGGCTCTGTCGGCGCCTACCAGAAGTCGATTGAGATGGGTTATTCCAGAATGGTTTCGCAGTTCAACATCGCATGCGCCTATGCGCGCGCAGGCGACGATGAGCGCGGGTATGCCGCACTCGAGGCCGCAATCGACATGGGATACCACTCGACGCAACAGATCTTGCAGGACACCGACCTTGTGTCGTTGCGAGGCACAGCGCGGTGGGATGGATTGATCGAGCGGACTCGACGACCGACACAATCCTATGCCGCTGCAAACGCGCTCCGGATCGAGCCAGGCCGATGGAGCGTCGAGGGAGCATTCGGATCGATCGGACTCATGACTGTGAACGCGACATCGCGAGAGTTCGTGAGGCACTTCGAACTGGTCCACGACGGCAAACGTGTGTTCTACGTGATGCTCTTCTTTTCGGTGACGGAAAACGCCTGGCTGGCGCAGGGCGCAGACAAAGACGGCGCCGTCTTCTCGGGCAAGGCGGAGGTCTCGTCTTCGGGAGCATCGTGCCGAGGGCGTGCCGTGAGCCCGGAAGGGGCTCGGGACGTCTCCTGGCGCCTGAACCTGGGTTCGGACCAGTCGGGAACGGTGGTCCTCACAGAGCGGACTGGCGGATCTTGGCGGCAAAAGGCCGAATACAGGCTCAAACGAGAGCCTGGTGGGCGATGAGGGACTCGAACCCCCGACATACTCCGTGTAAAGGAGCCGCTCTACCAACTGAGCTAATCGCCCAAATGTGGAACAAGCAGTGTACACGAGGGTAACTCCGTGCCCCTGTGACCGTCTTGATGTACAATAGTGGAGTTCAATAGCCAATGAGGAAGTGGCTAGCCGCTCTGGTTCCATGGATGGTAACGACGGCAGCCCTGGCGCAAGCGCCATCGGCAGTCCAAGTCGAGTACACGTTCCTCGGAAAGTTCAAGGAAGAAAGCGTTCGCATCGAAAACGAATGCTGGGTCACCCCTGCCCTTCTCAAGTCGTGGGGCCTCTCCGTCACCGACAAGGGCGATCTCGTCGACGTGTCGCACGCTGGACGCGCGTTCTCCCTCCCCGCCCGACGGATCGACACCAAGACTATGGTCTCGCTGCACGAGGCTGCCCGTTTCTTGGGCGCAGAACTTGAATGGTCGGAGGACAAGTCCACGATCAAGGTGTTCTCACAGTTGCGGATCATCGAGGCTGTCGAAGGCGGGATGCGCATCGACTTTACGCTCCCGGTCCAGGTCACTTTCAGCAGACTTCCCTCTCCGGACCGTTTGATCATGGACTTCAACGGCGCCAAAGTGCAGGAGGCTTCGACCCAGGGTCTGCCGAGCGGTTGGCGCGCGGGACAGTTCTCCCCCAGCGTGGCGCGGGTCGTCGTCGAGTCGCCCGAGATGGCGAAGCAGTTCCTGCCGACATTCAAGGCTGCACGTTCCTTCCTCGTCAAGTTCAGCGAAGAGCGGTTCGACCAGGTCGATCCGGATGAGGCGTCGCAGGGCGGTATCGCCCCTCCCGACCAACAGCCGCCGGACGTCCAGGTGACTGTCGTGCCCAAGCCCCAAGCGACGGTGTCCACTCCAAACCTTGCGCGAGAGGACGACAAGAGTGCAACGTTCATGCTTCCCTATACGGGGTCGCTGGCGTCTAGTCCCTCGGCCAAGTACATCGACTCAAAGACGATCCAGATCACAATCCCCGTGAGCGAGCCGAGCAACAACGGCGCGACCACGGCGTATGAGTCGAAGTTCATGCTCCACTCGGAGTCGAAGAGGAACGAGGCCGGTCACACAGTGGTCACGTTCTCCCTCATAGACACGTGCGCCTTCGAACTAAAGAACAACGACCGCATCATCACGCTTCGCGTGTTCAAGCCCAAGGAGGCGAGCGGGAAACTGGCAAACAAGGTGATCGTGGTCGATGCGGGTCACGGTGGACGCGAGACCGGGACCACCTGGGGCAAGACTTACGAGAAGGACCTCACATTGAGCATCGCTAAGAAACTCGCGGCGTACTTGACTGAAGCGGGCGCCTCCGTCGTGATGATCCGCAACGAGGACACGACCGTTCCCCTGCTGAGCCGCCCTGAGACCGCAAACGAGAGCAAGGCCGATCTGTACATCAGCGTGCACATCAACTCGAACCAGACGGCCAACAGCGTTTCGGGCGGCATGACCTTCTATCACATGCAAGACCCGGTGTCGATGATGCTGGCCCAGTGCATCCAAACCGAGATCGCCAGCGTAAGCAAGATACCGGACATGGGTGTCTGGAGCGATTCGCGGATCTACAAGACGAAGGGCTTCGCTGTACTGCGCGGTGCCGCGATGCCGGCCGTGCTTATCGAACTCGGCTTCCTCAACAACTCGAAGGACAGGGCCCGACTTGTCCAACCGGAGTTCCACGATGCAGCTGCCAAGGCGATCGTGAAAGGCATCAAATCGTTCCTAGGAGACGGAGATGGCAAGTAAAGGCGACAAGTCGTTCATCACTTCAGTCCTGCTCGTTTGTGTCATCGTCGCTGTCGGCATAGCGGCCTATGTGAAACTGGCCCCCGCCGACAAGATCGACGACAAGATTGTTACGACGGAGGACCAAGAGGGCGGCGTCGGCGTGCAACTCCTGACGCCGTACTACGTCGAGAACGAGCTTCGGTTCAAGCAAGAGCCTGCCGAGGTCCCAGCCAACACTGATCCCAAAGTCTTTGCGGTGAATCGCTACTTGCGCACGACGAAGTTCGTGCCACAGGGCGCCGAGGTCCTCACATGCACCGTAGACAACTCGATCGCGACACTTGACTTCAACGGTGCCTTCGCGACCAGTTATGGGACGGACGACGAGAGCACGGTTGTGAACGGCATTCTCGCCACGATGGGGCAGTTCCCTGACGTCGCCTTCGTGCGGTTCACCGTTGAAGGCAGACCGCTCGAGACCCTTGGCAACCTCGATCTTACTGATCCGCAGGACGTGATTCGGCTTCCTGGCGACGTAGCGACCGGCGGCGATCCAGTGCCCGCCAAGTCATAACGGCGACAAAGGCCACGAAGAAGCCGACGAACCACCCGAGCAACACTTGCGAAGGGTAGTGGACTCCTACGTACACGCGCGAAAGCCCTGTCAGCAAGGCGATCGCCAGCCACACGAACCCGGAAGGCCGGTGATAGAACAAGAACGCCACTGCGACGGCCATCATCGTGGCCGAGTGCGCCGAGGCGGTTCCGAAACTTGTCAACTTGGGGACGCGCAAAATCACGTCTTGAAGTTCGACGCATGGCCTTAGTCCTTGGAAGCCGTACTTCAACCAGTCGCATGCCGCGTTTGCGAACGGCCAACTGACCATTGCGAGGATCGCTCCAGCCCTCGTCTTCTGCGACCAGACGAACCCGACAAACGCGGCGAGCAGGAGCAAGACCACCCAGAGTTGCTTAGTGCCGAGGCTGAGGAACACAAAGGTCGGCTCCATCCAGTCGGGCCAGCCATTGATCGCGCGAAAGAGCGCCACATCGAGTTCGCGCACGGCCCATTCTACATCCCGGCCTACGTCCTCTAGGGGTGCCAGAATCACCGCAATGACCGACAACGTGAGGGCGGCCGTCCAAGGCGCGCTTGTGGGTTGGACCCTGGGCTCGCAAACCCGCGGGAGGCGCGAACTCAAGTACCTCTCGTTCTATGACCCGATCCCGCCTCGCATGTCGGCGAGCGAGGCTATCGAGTCTTGGCTCGTATGGTCGCAACACGTGCGGTCTGTCGGGGTGCCGCATAGCCTGGCCAGATCGCTCCTCGCGCATTGGAACTATCCGAGCGACGAGAGCGCGTTCGGCCTTGGGCACGTCGCGCTTGGTCTGACCTCCCCGGTGTCGGGCTCCTTTGCGAACCCCTTGTCTCGCGGTTCCAACGCCATTGGGAGATCCGTGTACTGGGGCCTGGTGTTCCATGGCAAGCCGGACGAGGCCGCAGAGCACGCCTACTACGACGCCTCGATCGACCATGCTGGCGAGGGAGTGTGGGTTCCCGTCGCGCTCGCCAGGGCTATGGCGCTCCTCAGCCCTGGAAAGACGGTAACGGACCTCGTGCGAGATATCGGCAATGGCTTGCCAAAGTCAAGCGACGTCTTACGCGCCATGGGACCGATCCTCAAGTCGGTCGGCAAGCCGGACGGAGTGCGCGAAGTCCACGAGCAGTTACCTGCCCTTCTAGGGATCGCCGACCCACAAGACGCGGCGCTGACAGCATCCTGGATCATGCTCGGACTGTTGCACGGCGGCTTGGACTTCGAGCGGTGCGTGCTTGTGACCGCTGGGTGCGGTGGCGCTTCTGGACACTCGACTTTGGCCTGCGGAGCGATCTGCGCACACGTCAGCGGAAGCGTCCCGCTTGCTTGGACGAAGCCACTCGGAGAACTGATGGTCTACGGCCACGGGCTGCGCGGGATCGACGGTCCCAAATCGATCGACAGCCTTGTCTCCTTGGTCGCCAAGGACGCGGAACAGTTCTCGACTCCGCCCCTCGCCCTTCCGACTGCGGAAGGCGAGGCTCCGGCGTCCGTCACACAGGCGATCAGCCCCCAATCAGACTTTGTCAAGTCGCTCCTCGAAAGGGAGCCGGTCGAGTCGTTCGTCGACGTCGGCACGGTCCGTGTCTCCGCCCAGTACATCGACTCGCCGGTCGCCACTGCGGGAGCGGCCACCAAGTTCGCGCTGAGGTTCGAGAACACAGGGGAGTCTGCTATCACCATCACACCGAGCGTCGAAGGCCCAAGGGGGTTTGAACTGGCGCACAAGATCGGCGAGTTCGTGCTAAATCCTGGCGGAGCGTCGACGTTCGCGGTCGTGTACAAGGCGCCGACCAGCATGAGGCAACGAGAGGTGATCAAAGTCACGCTCCCGGACGGCGAGGCGGAGTTCCCCGTGTTCGCGCCACAACTGTGGTACGTCGTGGGGCCGATGACCAACCAAGAGGGCACGGGTTTCGACAAGGAATACCCGTGTGAGAAGAACGTGAGACTTGGTCAAGTGTTCAATGGCCGCAGTAACCTGCCCGTCGAATGGACCGCCCTCCTTGTGACGAGCCCGCACGTCGATGTCGAGAAGATCTTTGGCGCAGGGCCGGGGACGCTGTACTTGTACGCGAACGTGCGGATGTCTAAGGCTGGGCGATACCGAATCGTTGTAGCAAGCGGCGTCGGTGCGATCGTGTGGATCGACGATAAGAAGGCGTACTGGTACCACGACACGCACAACCCTGTGCCCCGGGCTGTCGATCCGTATACCGGTTCGTTCTATACGGACGGAGAGGTCCGCGTGATGATCAAGACGTTCCGCAACTTGTCGCCCGTTCCACCACTTACGATCTACTTCTTGGCGGAAGACGGGAGCCTCGCGGTGCCAGCGGGCTTCGATCCGATCGCTTGAACGGCAAGCCTCAGGGCCTTTCGGTCGGGAGTCGGCATCGGCAGTCGCTCCAACTCGTCGACCGACTTCCATAGGAGCCCTTTCTGGCTCGTTTCGGATAGGTGGACCGAGAGCCGGATCTTATGGTGCGTGACTGTGTGCCTTACCGTGCCGATGTTCTCGCCACAAGGGGCATCGTGCGAGCGAGCGAACCCGTACATTCCAGCCCACCACTTCCCTTCTTCGAATCTTTGTACTCCGAACTTCGCACCTTTCCTGTACACCGTCGCAAACTCCTGGACTTCAATGGTCGCCTTTCTTTTCGTTTGTGCTGGAAGTCGGTGCTGTTCGCCGACGCCGCATGCGACGCAGTGCATTGCTAGCGGGCATCGGTCACAGGCCCACGACTTTGCCTTGCAAACGGTCGCACCGAGGTCCATCAGCGCTTGGTTGATGTCGCCTGGCCTTGCGCATTGGACCAGGTCGCGCGCCCAGTCGGCCGCTGGCGTTCTTCCACCGCTGACTCTGGCGGCGACGCGAGTGACGTTGGCGTCGACGGCAGGCACTCTCAGGCCGAGGGCGATGGAACACACCGCTCCCGCTGTGTAGGCCCCGACCCCTGGCAAAGCGCGCCAACCGGCCAGGTCAGACGGCCAGCCCTGCTTGACCACGAGGGCTGCCGTCGCATGCAGGTTTCGTGCACGACGGTAGTAGCCGAGCCCTTGCCATGCCGCGAGGACGTCGTCGGACATGGCACTTGCAAGAGACTCGACAGTCGGAAACCGGGCCATCCATCGCTCAAAGTACGGGACGACGGCAACAACCGTGGTCTGCTGGAGCATCGACTCGCTGACTAGGATTGGGTATGGATCCTGAGTTCGTCGCCAAGGCAGGTCGCGCTTGTTCGCGTCGTACCACCGCAACAGCGCGCGCCTTAGACTTTCTGCCACTCTTCCGTTTCGAGGCCAAGGTCGGCGAGGGCCTGGACGGGATCCGCCGCGTCGGTCAGCGCGCGACCGATGACCAGGTAGTCGGCGCCAGCCTCGAGCGCGGAGCGAGCGTCCCCGACGCGCTGCTGGTCGTGCCTGTCTCCATGCGCCGGTCGGATGCCCGGCGTCACGATGACCTTGTGCCCGATCGCCTCGCGGATCGCGGCAATCTCGTGGACGGAGCAAACGACGCCGTCGAGGCCACAATCCACTCCGAGTTTGCTGAGATAGACCATGTGCTCCTCGATCGTTCTGCCGATGCCGAGGTGGTCGGTGAGGACGTGCTGGTCAAGCGATGTGAGCACGCTGACTCCGACGAGCAGCGGCGCTTTGTCCGGACCGTTCGCCTTCGCTTCCTCGCTTGCGGCCGTCACCATAGCCGGCCCGCCCGAGATGTGCAGGGTCATCATCCATACGCCGCGCTTTGTGGCCTCGCGCACGGCGCGTCCGACGGAGTTCGGGATGTCGTGGAACTTGAGGTCGAGGAACACGCGCTCCGCGCCCTCGTCGCGCAGCCTGTCGACCACGTCCAGCCCGTTTTGCAGGGTCAGGGCGTGCCCGACTTTGAACGCGGCGGAATAGGGCGCGAGCCTACGGACGGTCTCCCTTGCCTCCCCCAGATCGCCCGTATCGAGGGCGCAAATGATCTTTCGCTTCATGGATGGGACACCTGGGCACAGTGTATCGCTTTCTGGTCTAATCCGGTTGATGGTCCAGGCCCGCAACCTGATCGATGGACGCCGGGAACTCACGGGCGAGGTCGGCCAAGTCCAGATTCTTGCACCGTACGACGGTTCGGTGGTTGGGACGGCTCCGGTTTCCGGCCCCCGGACGGCGGAGGACGTCCTTGTGGCGGTCAGCAGGGTTGCGAGGGACTGGGCGTGGTCGCCTCGTTCTGAGCGGCAGAGCCTTCTCCTTCGCGTGGCCGAACTGGTGAATTCGCGAAGCGAGGAACTCGCCCGACTGTTGAGCACCGAAGTTGCAAAGCCGATCGTTTGGTCACGCGGCGAGGTCGCACGATTGGAGGTCACGTTCCGCCTGGCTGCGGGCCTGTTGGAAGGAGACGGCGTCGAAGACGTGCCATTGGACACCGATGCGCGAGGAGGAGACTACACCTGCAGCGTGGTCCGCGAGGCTGTAGGCCCCGTGTTAGCGATCGTGCCGTACAACTGGCCGTACAACCTCACCGCCCACAAGTTGGCGCCGGCCTTGGCAGCGGGATGTCCCGTCGTCTTGAAACCGTCGCCTTTGGCACCGCTTTCGACGTTTGCCCTCGTTGACTTGGTTGTCGATGCTGGGGTTCCGAACGGCGTGGTCAACGCGCTGCTCTGCGACAACTCGGTGGCCGAGTCGATCGCGCTCGATTCAAGGATTGCGATGGTGAGTTTCACTGGGTCGGAGCGCGTGGGTTGGCACTTGCGGTCTTTGTTGCCGGAGAAACCCATCGTGCTCGAACTCGGCGGCGATGCGAGCGCGCTTGTGTTCCCAGACGCCGACCTAGACTGGGCTGTGGCTCGTATTGCGACGAGCGCGTATGGGTATGCGGGCCAAGTTTGCATCTCGGCGCAACACATGCGCGTCGAGAGTCCCGTTTATGACAAGGTGCGCGAGCGGATGATAGCGGCCACGGAGGCGACTCCGACAGGAGACCCTCTGCGGGAGGAGACTGTATGTGGGCCGCTCATAAGTGCGGAGGCTGCGGAAAGGGTTATGGAATGGATCGCCGAGGCCGAATCGAACGGTGCGACGGTACTCGCGGGTGGCAACCGGGTTGGGAACGTCGTAGAGCCCACGTTGATCGAAGGGGTCGGTCGAGAATGTCGGCTGGCCACGGACGAAGTCTTCGGCCCAGTTCTGACGCTTTCTCGGTTCGAGGATGAAGACCACGGCTATTCCATGGTGAATCAATCGCGGTTCGGCATCCATGCGAGCGTTTTCACGCGGGATTCTGCGCGCATAGAGCGGGCGTACAGAAGCCTACAGGTCAGTGGGGTCATTGCGAACGACTTCCCTACTCTGCGGTTCGACGCGATGCCCTATGGTGGTTTGAAGCGGAGCGGGCTTGGTCGCGAAGGCGTGTGCTACGCGTACGACGAGTACACAAATCCCAAAGTACTTTTGGAACGGCGCTAGCGGATCGCCTTCTCGGTCTCTGCGTCGAAGACGTGGATCTTTCTTAGATCAACGACGAACTTCGCGCGCGAGCCCATTTCGATGCGTGAGGCTGGGTCGAGCGACGCCGTGATCGGAGTGCCGTTGACATCAAGGTAGGCAGTGTCTTCTGCGCCGAGTTTCTCGAGTACGTCGACCGTCGCCTCAAACGAGTTCCCTTCCCTCGCCTGGTCAGGCGGGTTTTGACCGGCGTCGAAGATGTCCTCAGGCCGGATTCCGACAATGACCTTCTTCCCTGCCTGGCCAGCGACAGCATGGCCGCTCGGGACATCGAACTTGAGGACCCCGCAATCGAGGCTCGCGCCCGCGACTGTGCCGTTGAGGAAGTTCATGGGCGGAGAGCCGATGAACCCGGCGACGAACTTGTTGGCGGGCAGGTTGTAGACGGTCTCAGGCTCGTCGCACTGCTGCAGCACGCCGTCCTTCATCACGGCAATGCGTTCGCCCATGGTCATGGCCTCGACCTGGTCGTGGGTGACGTAGATCGTCGTGATTCCCAATTGGCGGTGGAGACGGATGAGTTCCGCCCTCGTTTGTATGCGGAGTTTGGCGTCGAGGTTGGAGAGCGGCTCGTCCATCAGAAAGACTTTGGGCTTGCGCACGATTGCTCGACCTAGG